>CAIVGC010000383.1 GCA_903905335.1 uncultured Methylococcaceae bacterium | reverse complement strand
TTATACACAAGTATTCTGTGTGCTTGGAGTAAAACAGCTTCAGCTGTTTTAAAATGCCCATCCTTTGCCGATATAAACGGTGGATGCGCGCTGCTTATCCACCCTACATAACGGCCCATCTTACACGACTATGAGATGTGTATAACGATGAGCGCTCTGCGTGGGAACGATACGTAATGTCAGTTATTTAATAACAACAGCAACAGAACTAGAATGCATTTTAATAAAATGGTAAAGTTCTGCTCTTTTGAATGACCAGTTCAAGGCATGATAGTTAAGTCTTGAGCCCTTTAACCTTTACGATGTAACTTTATGAAAGCACCTGTATTTATAAAAAAATCTTGTTTTGCTGTGTTAACAATCAGTCTAATGGCGTTATTGGTAGTCGGTTGTTCAGACGATAAAGAAAAAGCGGCTAAAGCGGCCCCCGTGAAAACGGTGTTTAATCCTTTTGATCATAGTCATGATGGCACGGTAACAGCGGTCGAAAAGCATAAGTTTGAAGATGCTTTCGCAGCTCAATGTGTGGCCAGAGAAATTAAAAATTCTGTTAATAAAGACATAGATACTGAAAACGCCGCCAAGCCTTGTAGTTGCATTGCTCATCATATGGTAAAAGACTTAACGGATGAAGAGGTTGAAAAATATCTGACTGAACATGAAAATCCTAGGTCATTACAAATCAAATTCGATGCAGCCGCTTACCATTGCACGCAAGCGCCAGTAGCCAATAAAGGCTTTACTATTTTTAATACCCCTAAGCCTAAAGAAGAAAAAGGCTTTTTTAATAAATTGTTTTAGCCTAGTAGTCGGGCATATGAGTTTTGTGCTCGACATTTTAAGGCTTGAAATGAGCATTAAACTCGATTTACTGTCTGCCGTCCCAGCATCGATTAGCTTCTGTTAATGCCTGTCTACAAAAAATCCCTATTTATTTTTCGGCGTGATTTACGCTTGCAAGATAATACTGCGCTGAATGAAGCCTTACATCTTTCCAGCCAAGTTTTGCCATGTTTCATTTTTGATCCTAGACAGCTAGAAACTCATCCTTATCAAAGCCAACCTGCACTGCACTTTATGTTGCAGGCAATTACTGATCTTGATCAACAATTGCAAGATGTCGGTGGTAATCTAACGCTTTATAATGACTTGCCTGATCAGGTGGTAGCGAGCATTTTTAAACAGCAGTCAATTCAAGCCGTGTTTATTAATCGTGATTACACGCCTTTTAGTCGGCGGCGTGATGCGAAGCTAGCCGAGACTTGTCAAAAACTAGGCATACCTTTACACATATTAGCTGATGTCCTGCTCACTGAGCCTGAACAGGCACTTAAAAGTGATTGCACGCCTTATAAAGTGTTTACTGCTTTTTATAATAATGCTAAGCGCTTTCCTGTCGCTTTACCGCAAGTCTTAATTTCTCATAATTTTTTGTCAGGGGCCTCTAACTGTCGTATTGATCAAGTGGCCTTGTCATTAAGGTCAGTTAGCTTGGAGACGATCAAAGGTGGTCGATCACAAGCGCTGACTATTTTTGAGAAAATTGCTGAACAGGCTGATTATCTCAATACCCGAGACTTTCCTGCACTAGATAGCACCAGTAAATTATCTGCGCATTTAAAGTTTGGTACATGTTCAGTGCGAGAAGTTTATTATGCGCTAATCGAGACCTTCGGTACTGAGCATCCCTTGTTAAGGCAGCTCTATTGGCGTGATTTTTTTACTCATATTGCTTATCACTTTCCACAGGTATTTGGTAAGGCCTTTTTAGAAAAGTTTGCTAATCTGCATTGGGATAATAATCTGGAATATTTTCAAGCGTGGGCGGAGGGGAGAACGGGCTTTCCTATCGTTGATGCCGGTATGCGTGAACTTAATGCGACGGGGTTTATGCACAATCGCGTTAGAATGATTGTCGCTTCTTTTTTAGTGAAAGATTTGCATGTGAGTTGGCGTTGGGGTGAGCGTTATTTTGCCCAGCATCTAGTCGATTATGATCCTTGTGTTAATAATGGCAATTGGCAGTGGGCTGCATCAACAGGTTGTGATGCGCAGCCTTACTTTCGGATATTTAATCCTTGGTTACAGCAACAAAAATTTGATGCGGACTGCCAGTATATTTATCGATGGATACCTGAGCTTAAAGCTTATACGCCAAATATTCTTCATCAATGGCATAAAAAACATCAGTTTGGGTTATATCCTGCACCCATCGTTGATCATTCCTATGAAAGCCAAATAACCAAAGCTAGGTTTAAGCAGGCTATGCTTTAAGTAGTCGTTCTGAGGTTGTTTTGCTTCGTTCTGTTATACTTCAAATCTTACTTTAATTACGATTGATAGTTTTAGCTGAGCTTTAAGCTCCAAAAATCTACAACAAACAAGAGATATAATCGTGACTCATCAAGATTTAACTCATGCAGTTTTCGTAGGATTGAAGCCGTTTTCTAAGCTCGATTGTCCTAAGGAAGTAATTCGGCAATTTACACCCAACTGGTTTGCAGTAACGATGGGTACGGGTATTTTAGCAATCGCTCTTGCGCAATTCCCGATACATGTTGTTGGGCTAAGATTTGTCGCACAAAGCTTGTGGTTTTTAAATATAGGTCTTTTTAGTATTTTCATCTGTCTCTATGTGGCGCGATGGATTATGTACTTCGATCAGGCAAAGCGCATTTTTGGTCATTCGGTGATCTCGATGTTCTTTGGCTGTATTCCAATGGGCTTGGCGACCATCATCAATGGATTGTTGATGTTCGGTATTCCTTTATGGGGAACTAGCGTAGTCGATATTGCTGAAGGATTGTGGTGGCTGGATGCCGCTCTGTCTGTTCTCTGTGGTGTCACCATCCCATTTATGATGTTTACCCGCCAGAATCATAGTATTGAACAGATGACAGGCGTCTGGTTGCTGCCTTTCGTTGCTGCTGAGGTGGCTGCTGTTAGTGGAGGTCTTTTAGTGCCCCACTTGACGGAGGCTCATCAACAACTCAATATTATTATTGCCAGCTATGCTCTTTGGGCATTTTCTGTACCTATTGCTATGGGTATTTTGGTTATTCTCCTAATGCGTATGGTCGTTCATAAGTTGCCTCCGGCTAACATGGCGGCGACAAGTTGGTTAGCACTTGGTCCGATTGGAACTGGCTCACTTGGATTGCTGGTTTTGAGTTCGGTAACCCCAGAAATTTTTAGCGTCAATGGCCTTGGTATTTATGCCGACGCAGCACAAGGTTTCGGATTGATAGGTGGTATTTTGCTCTGGGGATATGGTTTATGGTGGGCTGCCATAGCGTGTGTTATCACTTTGCGCTATCTATATCAAGGCCTTCCGTTTAATCTCGGTTGGTGGGGCTACATATTTCCAATAGGTGTTTTTTGTGTAACGACGCTTAGGTTGTCGACTATTCTTCCTATGCCGATTTTTTCATTGTTTGGCGGAGTTATGGTTATTTTGTTGACTATGCTTTGGCTGATTGTAAGTGCTCGTACCGTTCTCGGAGCATGGAGGGGGGATTTGTTCGTATCACCTTGCTTAAAGGATTTATAAAATGAAAACATATAAGTCCTCTGCTATCTTTAATATCATAATTTTGTGTCTGTATGGCTGGGAGCAACATTTGTTTTTATTATGGCGCACAGAATGTCGAACGATGATAAATCGGTCATAGATATTTCAGAATCTTCTTATAAAAATAACGCTATGCTAGGCTGATCTAGGTATCGATAAGCATTAGTAGAAATACCACTCGATAACTCTATTTACTTAAACTTGTATACTCTAATGAGATGTATGTTGAGTAACAAATATCCTGTGGTTTTTAATCAGCTAGCTTAGAACCCACCTTAAAAATACGCATTGTCCAGTATAAAGATGGTGATGATTTTTCTAATAGTCTTTAAGTAAGAACGGTTAGCAACTCGCATTATTCTATATCGATGTGCACTTCATTATGCCTAAGAAGCTTTAGTGCCCGAGTCGGATCGTAAGCGGCAGAGCGTGCGGGTGACAGAATTTTAATATCATGCTGGTTTAGCCAGTTCATTAAAGTGTGAGCATTTTTTTCAAGGCCTGATTCTCAAAGACTGCACGTATACTGAATAACGGCGACTTTTTTTTGCAGGCAATTCTTTAATAGTGATTGCTTTATCATTAGCAATAGGCGCATTTGAAATGGAATAATCGGTTGGCAGTACAAACGCCATTAGCCAGCGGTCTCTAGTTTTTTCTTGAATAACGGGCGCGGTCATAGCCAAGGTTTGTTGTTTTTGGTTGTTGCCAAAAATATATCCGGCAAGTCTTTGAAAGCCTTGGTTACTCGCGTTTTTATAGTCGGCTGCTATTTCCGTTTCAGCGACTAGCAGCTCTGGATAGTGCCTGATTTCAATGTTACTAATTTCATTGAGTAATTGATAGCTGGGCTGGTCTGCCGTCCGTATGCCAAACACACCGCAGCCTGTTAAGAAAAAAGTAGTTAATGATAGTGATTAATTTTTTCATAGCATGACCCTGTTGGATAGAGGCTATATTGTTGTTTCAGGAATAATTCTGTAATAGGCTATGATAGCTAGAATGTGGAGTTAATCTTCGGTTGCTAAGCTTTGTTTCATCATAGTATGCCGAAATTCGGGGAACGATAAATACGGTTGCTAGACCGACTTGGCTTTTGGTATAGCTTATAATTTAATAGTTTCTTGATTTTATGGCAGAAATAAACTTAATATAGTCAAGATTTCAGGGGGGTATCGATATTTCAAGATATCCTTAAAAAATAAATAATAACCCTATGTTCAGCTTATCTTAGGTGTTGATAAGCATGAATAGAAATACCACTCAATAACCATTATTTAAACATTTCGTTAAACTTGCATACTCTAATGAAAAGAAAGCTAGCCATTATATTTGTAGTTGTATTGCTCTTTGCCGTTAATTTCAGCATATGGAGCTATATTAATAACCCGTTACAACTACAGTCGTGGACTAAAACTACCATGGGTGTTACTTACGATCCCATGCGTAAGCAAGATACACAAAATGGTAATAGCTATCCAAGTATTGAAGATATGGATAGCGATTTAAACTTGCTAGCAGATAAAGTTCATGCCGTCAGAACGTATAGTATGCTTAAAGGACAAGATAAGATTCCAGAGCTGGCCGCTAAACATAATCTGAATGTGACTTTAGGCGCATGGATAGACGGTGATCTGGAAAAGAACCGCCTAGAAGTTGATAAATTAATTGAAATCGGTCGTCAGAGTAACCCTAAAATTATCCGTTTGATGGTCGGTAATGAGGTGTTATTACGCGCTGATATTACTAAAGCCGCGCTGATTGACTATATCCGTGAAGTAAAAAAGAATAGCTGGCATCCAGTTAGTACTTCTGAGACTTGGGATGTCTGGTTAAAAAATCCTGATTTAGTTGATGAAGTCGATTTTATCGCCATACATATTTTGCCGTTCTGGGAAGGTATCGCTGCTGATGAAGCGGTTGATTATGTTTTTGCTAGATATCATGACGTGCAACAAGCTTATCCTAATAAACCTATCATTATTACTGAAGTAGGTTGGCCTTCAGATGGCCAACCCTTTAAACATGCGACGGCTTCAGTTTCTAATCAAGCTACTTTTTTACGTGAGTTTCTTAATCGAGCTGATGCCGAAAAAGTAACCTATTACATCGTTGAAGCTTTTGATCAACCTTGGAAGAAATCTATTGAAGGTTCAGCCGGTGCTTATTGGGGTATTTTTAATGCTGATCGCCAAGCTAAATATCCCATGGATGGTGAAGTGCTGACTATGCCTACCTGGCGAAATTGGGCGGCTGGGGCTGCAGCTTTCAGTATGGTATTAATGGGGCTATTTTTGTTTACCCGAACCACATTAAAACTACCTGGTGTCGTGTTTTTCGGCTTAATCGCTAATTTAGCGGTATCCGTTATTTTTTGGTCGGCTTCTACAGGGGCACAGCAGTATCAAACAAAGCTCAGTGTTTTGTTTTTGGGGCTGATGTTGCTGATGCAGATTATGGCCGTCATCATTCTGTTAATAGAAACCTTGGAAATTGCTGAAGTCATTTGGCATCGAAAAACAGCAAGAACCTTTCAGCCATTAACGCCTAGCGCTGATTTTAAATACCCAAAAGTTTCTTTGCATCTGCCTATTCATAACGAGCCGCCGATGATGGTGCGCAAAACGCTGGAGGCGTTAGCTAAGGTAGATTATCCGAATTTAGAAGTATTGGTAATGGATAACAATACTAAAGACCCTGCTATTTGGGAGCCAGTGCGCGATGATTGTGAGCGTCTAGGTCCTATGTTTCGGTTTTTCCATTTGGAAAACTGGCCTGGCTTTAAGGCAGGGGCGATTAATCATGCGCTGGAACAAACCGCAGCAGATGCAGAAATCATTGCCGTTATCGATAGTGACTATGTGTTGTCACCCGATTGGCTTAAGTGCATGGTGCCATATTTCGATAATGAAAATGTCGGTTTTGTACAATCACCACAAGATTATCGCGACCGTGATCAAAGCGCCTTTAAGTCTTTTTGTTATTGGGAATATGCCGGATTTTTCAATATCGGCATGGTGCAGCGCAACGAATATAATGCCATTATTCAGCATGGCACTATGACTATGATTAGAAAGTCCGCCTTGTTGGAAGTAGGCAATTGGGCTGAATGGTGTATCTGTGAAGATAGCGAGCTAGGTTTGCGTTTGTATGAAGCCGGTTATGATTCGGTTTATGTGAAGGATTCTTTTGGTCGCGGCTTGATGCCTGACACTATGTCCGGTTATATGACTCAACGCTTTCGTTGGGTTTATGGAGCGATGCAGATTATTAAAGGTCATTGGACTAGTTTTTTACCGGGTAAAAAATCACCCTTGACTGCTGCACAGCGCTATTATTTTGTTGCTGGCTGGTTACCTTGGTTTTCTGATGCTCTGGCTTTATTCTTTACGACGGCTAGTTTGGTGTTAACAGGAATCATATTGACTGATCCAATTCACAGTGAGTTACCTGCTAATGTGTTTTTATTACCCACTGTTGGTTTATTTAGCTTTAAAATTTTACGGGGCTTATGGCTGTATCAAGCTAGAGTTCCCTGTTCAGTATGGAAATCATTAGGTGCTGCTTTAACAGGGTTGTCTTTAACGCACACTGTAGCAAGAGGCACTATACAAGGCTTGTTTACTTCAGGTAAGCCTTTTATGCGTACCCCTAAATATGAAAAACAAGGGCCTTTGTTTGCTGGATTAATGACCATTAGGCAAGAATTGTTCTTATTGATATTGCTGAGTTCCGCTATCGCGGCGATGTGTTCCATAGAACATTTCGATAATTTAAGTGGTCGCTTATGGATCGCTGTTTTATCAGTACAAGCGGTACCTTATGTCGCCGCTTTAGTCACGTTGTTGATTAGTATTGCACCGAATTATGGCCGCAAATCTAAGTTATTGGCTGAAGAGTTGGATGAATAGATTTAAGGCTAAAGGCAAAGGCTAAAGGCTAAAGGCTAAAGGCTAAAGGCTAAAAGAGGGATGTGTAGGTTTTTTCGCCTTTAGCCCTTTGCCTTTGTCTGATCTCCAAATAATTGCGTTTTTAATAAACCCACCTCATTATAAGGAACCCCAAATGCCCCTTATACGCCAAGACGACTTTATTCAAAGTATCGCTGACTCGCTACAATATATTTCTTATTATCATCCGCTAGACTTCATCCAAGCTTTAAATACGGCTTATCAAAAAGAACAAAGTTCTGCTGCCAAAGATGCCATGGCGCAAATACTCATAAATTCGCGGATGTGCGCTGAAGGCCATAGGCCGATTTGTCAGGATACCGGCATAGTCACGGTATTTTTAAAAATCGGCATGGCAGTGCAATGGGCCGCCGATCTTAGTGTTACCGATATGGTCAACGAAGGCGTGCGTCGTGCTTATAGTTATCCTGATAATGTATTAAGAGCTTCAATACTTAAAGATCCAGCGGGAAAGCGTATTAATACCGGTGATAACACACCTGCGGTCGTGCATATGGAAATGGTGTTAGGCGACACGGTGGAAGTTAATATCGCAGCTAAAGGTGGCGGTTCTGAGGCCAAGGCTAAGTTTATTATGCTTAATCCCTCAGATAGCATTGCTGACTGGGTGTTGAAAACCGTACCGACTATGGGTGCGGGCTGGTGTCCTCCGGGCATCTTAGGTATAGGCATAGGTGGTACAGCTGAAAAAGCCATGCTACTGGCCAAAGAAGCCTGCATGGAATCCATAGATATTCAAGACTTGATAGCACGCGGACCTAACAACGCTTTGGAAGAGCTGCGATTGGAACTGTATGAGAACGTCAATGCTTTGGGTATAGGCGCACAGGGCTTAGGCGGTTTAACGACAGTGCTGGATATCAAAATTAAAGATTATCCCACTCATGCGGCCAACAAGCCGGTGGCTATGATTCCTAATTGCGCGGCGACTCGTCATGTTCACTTTGTCCTAGATGGTTCTGGTGTGGCTGAATTTAAGCCACCTAGGCTGGAAGATTGGCCTAATATAACGTGGGATGCTGGTGCGAGTGCGCGCCGAGTTAATCTGGATAAGGTCACACCTGCCGAAGTTGCTACTTGGAAGACAGGTGAAACTTTGTTATTAAGCGGCACCTTGCTCACAGGTCGTGACGCAGCGCATAAACGCCTAGTGGATATGATCGCACGCGGGGATTCTTTGCCCGATAATATCGACTTCACTAATAAGTTTATCTATTACGTAGGTCCTGTCGATCCAGTGCGGGATGAAGTCGTAGGCCCTGCGGGTCCTACCACCGCTACACGCATGGATAAATTTACGGAAACTATGTTAGCCCATACCGGTTTGTTGGGCATGATAGGCAAAGCTGAGCGCGGCCAGATAGCTATAGATGCCATCAAGAAACACCAAGCCGTTTATTTAATGGCGGTAGGTGGGGCGGCTTATTTAGTGTCAAAAGCCATACGAAAATCACGTATCGTGGCTTTTGCTGATCTTGGTATGGAGGCTATTCATGAATTTGTAGTTGAGGATATGCCGGTTACTGTCGCGGTCGATACTCAAGGCAGCTCTATACATCAAACAGCGCCTATCATATGGCAGAATAAAATCGGCAAGATTCCAGTCGTTGAAGGTTCGTAGCGAGAACGCTGAGCCCCAGTTCTGCACAGGATAGTAATGTTGATTACGTCGGTTGCTGACTACGCCGAACTCGGGCTCAGCGCTCCATGAAACTGTTCTTTAGCTAATAACTCAGAAAAAATCTGTGCAGATAAAGGTCTATTTTTGATATAGCCCTGATAGGCATCACAACCCTTTTCACGCAAAAAATTTAACTGCTCTGATGTTTCTACACCTTCAGCCAGCACTTTAAAACCTAGGTTATGCCCCATTGCGATGATGGTCGTGGCAATTTCCTTATCGTCTTTATTGTAAGGAATTTTCTCAATAAAACTTTTGTCGATTTTCAATACATCGATAGGAAAATATTTTAGCCTAGACAGTGAGGAATAGCCTATACCAAAATCATCAATGGCCAGTCGTATGCCTTGACGACGTAAATTGTTTAGAATATCCATGGCGAGATCATGATGTTCCATTAAACCACTTTCAGTAATTTCTAATTCTAACTGCCCCGCCGGAAAGCCGGTTTCTGCTAGAACTTGAGCAACTAAGGCACTTATATCACTACGTCGAAATTGATGAGGAGAAACGTTAACACCCATAGTTATCGATAGTAATCCACTATCTAGCCATAGCTTAGCTTGCTTACAGGTTTCTCTTAACACCCATTCGCCAATTTCAACAATCAGATGGCTTTCTTCAGCAATGGGAATAAAGCCTAGTGGTGGAATTAAACCATCCATAGGATCTTGCCAATAGACAAAAGCCTCTGCACCTATAATCCGGCCGCTGTTGATATCTATTTGAGGTTGATAAAACATGCGTAACTCCTGTTGCTCTATAGCTCTACGCAAGCGAATTTCTAGGGCAATACGTTCTTGAGCGGCACGAGTAAGCGTCTCTGAAAAATAAGAAAAACAGCCTCGGCCTTGATCT
Organism: uncultured Methylococcaceae bacterium; assembly: GCA_903905335.1. GTDB lineage: Bacteria > Pseudomonadota > Gammaproteobacteria > Methylococcales > Methylomonadaceae > Methylobacter_C. The sequence continues at coordinate 10,744 of CAIVGC010000383.1, read as the reverse complement.
TTAGCTTGATATAATGCGGCATCAGCGTGATCTAACAAGGTTTCTGGATTACTACCATGTTGTGGATACAGACTAATACCTATGCTTGCACCAATACGTACGTCATCAGACTGGCTCAAATTAAAACTTTTGCTTAAATCACTGATAATTTCTTCAGCTACACGCGCAGCATCATCAGGATGAGCAATATCATCAAGTAGCACTATAAATTCATCGCCACCTAATCGAGAAACCATATCAACGGTACGTAATCTCGATGTCATACGTGCTGCAACTTGTTGCAGCAGTTCATCGCCAGCCATATGCCCTAAACTATCATTAACGGCCTTGAAACGATCTAAATCTAGCATCAGTAACGCGAGAGGTTTATTTTCACGTCGCGCCATTTCAATGCTATATTTTAATCGCTCTTGTAACAAACAACGGTTGGGTAATTGAGTTAGAGAATCATAAAAGGCTAGATGCTTAATTTTTTCCTCGGCCAATTTTTTTTCGGTAATATCAATAAACGAGCCGACATAATGAGTTACCACATTATCGATATTTTTTACTGTACTAATAGTGAGTAACTTAGGATTAATTTGGCCATTTTTATGCTTATCCCAGATTTCTCCCTGCCAAGTTCCAGTTTGATTGATGGCCTCCCACATGGCTACATAAAAAGCATTATCTTGACGATCCGATTTAAGCAGGTGAATGTTTTGGCCAATAATTTCATCTAGGCTATATCCAGTGGCCACTGAAAAGGCGTGATTGGCTTGCAAAATAATCAAATTGGCATTACAAATAACCATCGGTCCATGAGATTCGAAAGCACTAGAAACAATACTCAGTACCAGTTCTATGCGTTTTCGATGTGTTACATCAGTTAGCGTAACGCGTATGGTTGTAAATTTGTCGTTATCGGTAATCAGTTTGCAATGAAGCTGAGCATAAAATGGGGAATTGTTACCTCTCAGTAATTCTAATTCAATATCATGCTCAGCATTGTTCTGTATCAGCTGCTGAAAAAAAAGATACCACCGATCGCCATCTTTGTTGGTTACTAAAGTTGCGAATTGATGAGTAATGAGTTGATTACGATCCATTCCGAGCAGGGTAGCTCCAGTCAAATTAATTTCAACAATCAGACCTTCACGGGTAAGCGTCAGATAGCCTACCGGTGCAAATTCATAAAGACTTAAATAGCGAGCACGTGATTCTTCCAGAGCGGCATGAGCACTACGTAATTCATCGTTTTGCATCTCCAGTTCAACTTGATGATCGTGAAGACTCTGTAATAACTCATCGTTAGATATCATGAATACTTGGGGGGTTATTAATGTGGTAGCGTTATTTGTCAGCCGCTATATAGTGTAGATACAGAGTAGAATGAAAAAATGATTTGTACAATACGCAGAACTACTGATGAAATGAACAATATTTCATAACTGATGTTTACGCAGCCATTCACCTGTTTATCAAAAACACCTTGCTGGTTAAAACCTCGCCCTTTACAGGGCGAATGGAGCGACCGCAACAAGCAAAGCGAAGTTGCATTAAATGTCGTGGATATGGGCGGGGTGATGCAACCCCGTCCAAATCAAAATGGCTTCCGCCGATAGGCGGTTTCCTTATTTGCATGGTTGGTGGAATCCTGCTAATTTGGCTTTGATTATCACTTCCATATTATTTAACTAGACTATCGAAACGATAGTGAGCAATGATCGCCGCCATTATGCAGTTCGCAAGGGAGTCTTTGTCTTAGGTGTTGCTGTTAACTTGGGGGTGGTGGCTTATTACTGCCATGGATGGTAATCTTTTTATATTCATGTAGCCTAGATTCCGGCAATCCATGCCGGAATGACGTGTTTTTAAGTGTGTATAACGATGAGGGCTTTGCCAGAGTATTCGCATATCCGCTTTGTTGCATTCGAGACACTTGCTTTTTCAAGCGGGGGAATAGTTACACGAAATGAACTTATCCAACATTAAATTAATTCTATGTCTATAGTACACAAGTTACAACCATTACAAGCACTAATGCGTGAATGGCGTCAGCATCTACATCAATTTCCAGAAACTGCGTTTGAGGAAACCCAAACAGCGCAATTTATTGCTGATAAATTGGCGAGTTTTGGTTTAGAAGTGCATCAAGGTTTGGGCAAAACAGGTGTTGTTGCTACGCTTTCTGCCGGAAGCAGTACTAAGAAAATAGCCTTAAGAGCTGATATGGATGCTTTGTTCATTCAAGAGCAAAACAGCTTTGCTTACAAATCCTGTCATGACGGAAAAATGCATGCTTGTGGCCATGATGGTCATACGGCGATGCTATTAGGTGCTGCTAGTTATTTAGCCCAGCATCGTAACTTTGATGGCACAGTCTATTTCATTTTTCAACCTGCTGAAGAAGGTCGAGCTGGTGCCAAGCAGATGATCGATGATGGCTTGTTTGAACAGTTTCCTGCTGACTGTGTTTTTGGTTTGCATAATTTTCCTGATATTCCACTCGGACATTTCGCGGTTAAGTCCGGTGCAATGATGGCTTCATTTGATTGTTTTGAAATCATTATCACAGGGCAGGCAACCCATGCTGCAATGCCTCATTTGGGTAATGATGCCATTATTGCTAGCGCACAATTGATAACAGCTCTGCAAACGATAGTTAGTCGAACACTTAATCCGGCTGATCCTGCGGTCGTAAGTATTACGCAGATACATGCGGGTAACACTTGGAATGCGTTACCAGAATCAGTGCTACTAAGAGGAACTTTTCGTTGTTTTAACGCTGACATTCAAAAGACTATTGCCGATAAAATTTCCCAGATAGTTAAAGGGATTTGTGAAGGTTTCAATGTGAGTGCAGAGATTAACTTCAATCCAGAAAATCCGGGTTATCCAGTTACGTTTAATACTACAGTAGAAACGGAGTTAGCATTACAAGCCGCTATATCGGTGGTTGGGGAGTCTGGTGTTGATAGGAATCCGGTAGCGAGTATGGGCTCAGAAGATTTTGCTTTTATGTTGCAGGAAAAGCCGGGTTGTTATATCTGGATAGGCAATGGTTCCTCAGAAAATAGCTGTTTGCTGCATAATCCTCATTATGATTTTAATGATGAAATATTAACGATTGGCGCAGCTTATTGGGTGAAGTTGGTGGAGATAGTGATGAACAGGGTTTATTAATTTAATGGTATGGTATTACTGTTTACATCCTTTTTAAGGATCAATTTTGATCGTTTCAGTAGATTTGGCTCTTTTCCCCTGCGCCGTTTGACAGGTCTAAAAGTTCATTGGATTTTTCGATATTTGATGATAATGACTCAGTCTTTACTGAGAACAGGATAAAGCTTGTGTTCGACTTCAGTAATAACCTGAGCCAAAACTCCCAGATTGGCTTCTTCTTTAATTTGGATGCCCATCATATAGAAAATGGGCATCCAAAAAGGGTTAATTATTATGCCACCTAGGACACTTTTCCAAGTGCGTATAAGATTCTTAGCGGGATTAAGGGAATCGATCAAGCTTGGCATTGGGTGTTGTTTAAATACATTTGCTATAGCCTTTAGTTTAGCGATGTCCTGGTGATCAAGGTCGGCCATTGATGCTGAGAGTTTTTGTTCCATATGATGATAATTTATTCTTGCATAGCCCGCAGAACAAGCAAAAATAACAGCCACTATGGGAAGTATGACTGTCGGAGGCGCAATGGGGGCAAAAGTTGAGGATAACATCACTAAGCCTAGGCCTAGCATTAGCGCATCTTCACCACGCTCCACATCACGGTCTATGCCATTAACTATGGCAGATACCGCATTATCAAAGGGCGGGGTTAAATAACTATTTTCTTTTGTCATCAAAGTGCCCTAGCAGGTAAATACTTTTTGTACCATTAAGTAAGAAAATGTCAAATGTGTGCAATAAAAGCTGTAAATGAAACTTTGTTAATTTACAAATTAGATTGACCTTATATTTTTTATATCTGCATATTAAGAGGTTTTTAGACTCTATGTGTATCGTAGTGGGTAAATCGTCATTCCGGCATGGACTGCAGGAATCCAGTTGCCATGGACGGCAATAAGCGCAGCACTATAAGTTTCATGATTAGCACTCTAACTACGCAGGTACATCCTTGTATTCGTCATCACGGCAATCCCTGCCGTGATGACGAATGGGGTATTTTTCGGGTACTTATTAAGTGTGTAGTTATCAATTTTATTTACCCACTACGATTCACATAGAACTGGTTTTTAAGAGTCTATGCCTAATATCATCGAGTGTTATCATAAAATATTAGCAATGTATGCTATCAGCTATTAATATAAGCTCAGAACATACGGATTAAATTTGGATATCTATGAGTGAGCTGCTTAAACTGTTTCAAGAATCTTCCTCTTTGCAAGGCAGTAATGCCAGTTTTATTGAATATTTATATGAATGTTATTTGGAAAATCCAGAGTCAGTTGAGCTGAGTTGGCAAAAAGCATTTAAGGCTATTCAGTCTGGTCATACTTATGAGACGGCTCATAGTCCAATTGTAGAACGTTTTGCTCAATTAGCTGTTAAATCTCAAAATAGATTGGCTCAGTTGCAAGGGTTTACGGAAGCCAGTGTTAAAAAGCAAGCCTCAGTTTCTCGATTGATTAATCATTATCGCGTTCGTGGACATCAAATTGCTAACACCAATCCCTTAGGCAAGGCCGCTATACAACCTGCGGATATGGATCCTTCCTATTACGGTCTATCCGAATTGGATATGGATACCTTGTTTGATTCTGGCGCTCTTTTTGGCAACATTGATCGCCTAACATTGAGAGAGATTATTGCGAATCTGCAAGGTATTTATTGCGATAGCATAGGCTCTGAGATTATGCATATCGCCGATACCCATATTAGGCGTTGGCTTATCAATCGCTTAGAAAGCTCTAAGCTGAGTTTAATAATAGACTCCGATAAAAAACGTTGGTTATTGAAGTTACTGACCGCAGCAGAAGGCATAGAAAGTCATTTGCATAATCGCTTTGTCGGTCAAAAACGCTTTTCTCTGGAAGGTGGCGAGTCTTTAATTCCTATTCTTGATGAGCTCATTCAGGGAGCTGGTGATAAAGGTGTTAAAGAGATTGTTATCGGTATGGCCCATCGTGGTCGTTTAAATGTGTTGGTTAATATTTTAGGTAAAAGCCCCGCAAGTTTGTTTGATGAATTTACGGGTATGTCTACACTGTCTCCTGGTGTGAGTTCGGGGGATGTTAAATATCATTTAGGTTTTTCTTCTGATGTTGAAACCCCAGGGGGAGCCGTCCATTTAACGCTAGCATTTAATCCCTCTCATTTAGAAATTATTAATCCAGTGGTTGAAGGCTCGGTCAAGGCTCGCCAAGATAGGGCGGGACCTGAGGGCATAAATACCGTTATTCCTATTTTAATACATGGCGATGCAGCTTTTTCAGGGCAGGGCATCGTCATGGAGACCTTGAATATGTCGCAAACCCGCGCTTTTAATACGGGTGGCACAGTGCATATTGTAATTAATAATCAGATTGGCTTTACCACTAGTAACGTACAGGATGCTAGATCTACTCAGTATTGCACCGATGTTGCTAGTATGATTCAAGCTCCCGTGTTTCATGTTAATGGTGATGATCCTGAGGCGGTGGTTTTTGTGGCTAAACTGGCCCTTGATTATCGAATGACCTTTAATAAGGATGTGGTTATTGATTTAGTTTGCTACCGTCGTTTGGGCCATAACGAAGCGGATGAGCCTGCAACCACTCAGCCTCTTATGTATAAAAAAATCCGAGCGCATAAAACCACTAGGATGCTTTATGCTCAAAAACTAATGGATGAAGCCTTGATAACGGCAGAGCAATCTACGCAAATGGAGCAAGATTATCAAAACTTACTAGATGCAGGTCAAGTAGTCTCTAGGCCTGTATTAGCAGATTCCAGCTATTCTTTTACACATCAATGGCATGATTTCTATGGTAAAAGCTGGGACATTCCTTGTAATACAGCAATTTCTAGGGACCAATTGCGTTTTTGTAACGATAGAATGCAAAGGCTTCCTGCAGGATTCGAGTTACATCCTCGTGTTGCTAAGGTTATGGATAATCGCCGTAAAATGGCAGCCGGTGCTATGCCTGTGGATTGGGGATTTGCTGAAAACTTAGCTTATGCCAGTCTCTTATTAGAGAAGTATCATGTGCGCTTAACGGGGCAAGATGTGGGGCGAGGTACCTTTGTGCACCGTCATGCAGTATTGCACAGTCAATTGAGTAATAAAACCTATACACCGATTAGACATTTGGACAAAGATCAAGGTCGTGCACAAATTTTTGATTCTTTATTATCCGAAGCTGGCGTACTAGGCTTCGAATACGGCTATAGTTCCACTATGCCCAATACTTTGGTTATATGGGAAGCTCAGTTTGGTGATTTTGCTAATGGCGCACAAGTTGTTATTGATCAATTTATCAGTTCAGGTGAAACAAAATGGGGGCGCTTATGTGGTCTAGTGATGTTGTTGCCGCATGGTTTTGAAGGCCAAGGACCAGAACATTCGTCAGCCAGATTAGAGCGTTATTTACAGCTTTGTGCGGAACATAATATGCAAGTATGTACGCCAACTACGCCTGCTCAAATCTTTCATTTGCTACGTCGTCAGCTTATACGCAACTATCGGAAACCATTGATAGTCATGAGCCCTAAAAGTCTGTTACGACATAAGATGGCGGTTTCAACGTTAGAGGATTTAACTGACGGTCAATTTCATCCTATTATTGGAGAGCTAGATAAGGTTAATCCTAAAAAAATAACGCGCTTTGTGTTGTGTGCAGGCAAAGTTTATTACGATCTATTAGAGGCTCGCCGGCAAGATCAGCTTCAGCATGTTGCCATAGCAAGGATAGAACAACTTTATCCGTTCCCAGATAAGTTGTTTAAAGCAGAAATTGCAAAATATCCGCAGTTAAAGGAGTTTATCTGGTGTCAGGAAGAGCCCAAGAATCAAGGGGTATGGTATCAATCTAAACATCACTTTATGGATAACTTACCTGTCGATATTAGTTTGACTTATGCTGGGCGAGATGCTTCTGCATCTCCAGCTGTCGGTAAGTTCCATATTCATATAGAACAACAAAAAGCTGTGGTTCAAGCAGCCTTATACGGAAAATCTTCAGGAAAATAACATGAGTATCGAAATCTTAGTTCCCCAGCTACCAGAATCTATTTCTGATGCTACTTTGATCACTTGGCATAAACAAGTCGGTGATTTCGTTATTAAAAATGAAAATCTCGTCGATCTTGAAACTGATAAAGTCGTTTTAGAAGTGCCTGCCCCAGAGTCGGGTGTGTTAACACAAATACTTAAAGAAGACGGTGCCATTGTAACGGGTGGTGAAATACTAGCCCTATTGGAAATTGAATCAAAGCAAAAATCTGAGAGTATTTCTCAGTCATCTGAGCATATCAAAGCAACAGATTTTAATGGAGATGATATTCCGTTAAGTCCTTCTGTACGTAGATTAATTCATGAAAACACCTTAGATCCAAGCATAATTAAGGGTACAGGTAAAAATGGACGATTGACTAAAGCTGATGTTTTAGATCACCTTAATTTACAATCAATCGTAACAGCAGCGGCTCCTAAAGAAACAGTGTCACAAGTCAGTGTGCCGATAGTGCAAGCGTCAACTATAGCTTCTAATTTGCGACCTGAACAACGGGTGCCTATGACGCGATTAAGAGCAAAAATTGCCGAGCGTCTGTTACAGGCCCAACAAAATGCAGCGATGTTGACTACCTTTAATGAAGTCAATATGCAGAATGTGATTGATCTACGTAATCAATATAAAACCCGTTTTGAACAAAAGCATGAAGTTAAATTAGGCTTTATGTCGTTTTTTGTTAAAGCGTCAATAGAAGCTTTAAAACGCTTTCCAGCTATTAATGCCTCCATTGATGATAACGACATTATCTATCACGGCTACTATGATTTAGGCATCGCTGTTAGTACACCACGTGGCTTAATTGTGCCGGTATTGCATGATGCCGATCAACTTGATTTTGCCGGTATCGAAAAGAGCATTGCTGATTTTGGTGCTAAGGCTAAGACAGGTAGCTTAACGTATGATGATTTAAAAGGCGGTACCTTTACCATTACTAATGGCGGTGTATTCGGCTCTATGTTATCTACCCCTATACTGAATCCGCCGCAATGCGCGATTTTAGGGATGCATGCTATTAAAGAACGAGCTGTTGTTGAAAATGGTCAAATTGTTATCAGGCCGATTATGTATCTGGCTTTGTCTTATGATCATCGCTTGGTTGATGGTCGAGAAGCGGTACAATTTTTAGTGACTATAAAAGAATGTTTAGAAGCGCCTGCTCATCTTTTGCTTAATATTTAAGCTTATGCCACATAAAAGTAGTAGTCATTATGATGTGATTGTTGTCGGTGCAGGGCCTGCTGGCTTTGCTAGCGCTATACGTTGTGCACAATTAGGTTTAAAGACTGCTTGTATTGATAATTGGCGTAATAAAGCTGGCCAAGGTCAATTGGGTGGTGCGCATCTAAATGCGGGTAGTATTGCTTCTATGACGTTGCTAGAATCAGCAAAAATTTATTATCAACTTAATAACGATCTAGCAAAGCATGGTATACATGCTGAAACTATTTCACTTAATCTGCCGCAACTGATTCAACGTAAAGATAAAATTATCGCTGATATTAGCCATAACATGGCAGACTCTTTAGCGCATTACCACATAGATCATATTCAAGCTAAAGCCCGATTATTAAATGCGCGGCAAGTAGAAATCATTTCTATTGATAAGCAAGTCCAGTCAATACTGAGTGCTAAACACATTATTTTATCGACAGGGTCATCACCTGTTAAATTAGATAATGTGCATATAGATAATGAACATATTATTGATTCTATTAGCGCATTAAATCTTCAAACATTACCTAAAAAATTAGCCATCGTGGGTGCGGGTGTTGTTGGTTTAGAGTTAGCTAGTATATGGAGTAGATTAGGCGCTAAGACGATATTGTTAGAAGCTCAAGAAGACTTTTTGTCAGTTGTTGATCAACAAATTTCTGGAGAAGCATACCGTATATTTACGCAACAAGGCTTAGATATACGTTTAGGCGCACGGGTTATTTCAGCAAAAACACTTAACAAAAAAGTTAGTTTGGATTATCAGGATCAGGACGGAACTCATAGTTTACGTGTTGATAAATTAATAGTGGCTTGCGGTCGAAAACCTAATTCTATGCTGTTGGCAGCACCTGAAGCTGATTTACTATTAGATGAGAATGGCTATGTTTATGTTGATAAAAACTGCCGAACCAATTTGCCTGGGGTCTATGCCATTGGCGATTTAACTTTACATGGACCTATGTTAGCGCATAAAGGAATTGAAGAGGGTGTGTTTGTTGCAGAATTTATAGCTGGCCAGTGTACGGCTATTAATTATGAAAATCTCCCTAGCGTTATATATACAGGCCCTGAAATTGCTTGGGTAGGACTAGCTGAGCAAGATTTACGTGCTGCAGGAGTGGACATTAAAGTCGGAAGTTTTCCTTTAAATGCAAATATTCGTGCTCTGGCAACGGGGAAAACAGATGGCATGGTTAAAATCATAACATCTGCTGCTAACGATAAAATACTAGGTGTTCATATTATGAGTACCTTAGCATCTGAATTAATAGCAGAGGCAGTGCTAGCTATGGAGTTTTCTGCCAGTAGTGAAGATTTATCAAGAACCATACACGCACGTCCTACATTATCAGAGGCGATACATGATGCAGCGTTTTCATTGAAGCAAGGTGTGAAGCGATAAGCTTATTTATCGTAATATTAATCGTCTCATAAGTTTTTACACTTTTTTCATGTTTCATAAACTGTAGTCTATGCCTTATTATTCTATGCGTACATCCATGTGTTTAAAATGTTATTGGCTTCGAGTAGCTTATTTATTAAATGAATTCTTTTGGATAGATTAATGCACACTACACGCATATTTAAAAATGGAAACTCACAAGCGGTACGTATTCCATCTGATTTAGCATACGAACGTATTGATATTCCACTTGAAATTGAGCGAAAAGGTGATGAAATTATCATTCGTCCTGCTCGCCAGACATTGAAGAATGTTTTAGAGAAGTTTGCTAGTTTCTCAGATGATTTTATGAGTGAAGGTCGGGAAGATCATGAGCAAATTGAGCGAGATATACTGTAATGGCTAGATACATGCTTGATACAAATATATGTATTTATTTATTTGATGAAGAATCAGCCTAAGGAGGTTGCAGAGCGCTTTGCTAAATGCTATGTGGGGGATGTCGTTATGTCTGCCATAACCTATGCTGAGCTAGAATATGGTGTTGCTAGATCCGTTGATCCAGGAAAAGAACAAGGGAATTTGTTTAATTTAATTCAAGATATTAAGGTCGTAGCTTTTGATTCAGATACCAGTGTGGCTTATGGTCCAATAAGTATGGCAACGCGTGACAGTAAGCAAGATCATCTTGATAAATTGATTGCTGCACACGCCTTGTCATTGAATGTGATTTTGGTAACAAACAATTTAAAAGATTTTGCTAGGTATCTAGGTGTTGTAGCTGAAAACTGGATACATTAATCTTTTATAACTATTTAGCCCGTAGGTTGGGTTAAGCAACGCGAACCCCAACGCTACACGCATCTTGTTGGGGTTCGCGTCATCTTCACATAAATTTCTAGCAGTGTATAGGATGTGC
>CAIVGC010000382.1 GCA_903905335.1 uncultured Methylococcaceae bacterium | reverse complement strand
GCATTGACTAAGGGACTACTAGCGTAGTTAAGCACACCAGTGACCGCATAGGGTGGTATAGAGCCTACAGCTATGCTTTGATTCTCAATTTTGACTAGCGTACTATAAGAACTCGTACTATCTGAAGCTATATGATTTTTCATATAAGCGATGATAGAGGGACTGCAAGAGCTAGTTACTGAAGTCCCTGGCGTAGTTGAGGTCACGGGGAAGATGCCTAAACCGACATTATCAGTGTTAGCTGACAGTTGATTTAAAATCGATGTCGCGCCCTCTGTCGCGCACTCAATTCTAGTGGCAGAACCTTTTGTCGAGCCGCAATTTGTATCAGAACCAGCCATAGAGGCGGTGGTGTCGAGAATTATCATCAGATTTACCGGCTTTCCCCCGCCGCCAGAAGCGCTTGCCGTCCCAGTTGCACTGATTGTAGCAGTGCTATGGCCTATAAACTTACCGAAAAAAAGCCCTACCTTTACCGTTTTTAGGATCTCTATGCCAAGTGCAGTTCCACCAGTAGTCGTACTAATTGTACCTGTTGTCATGGCAGTGCTGACGGCTGCGGTATTAGAGCTTAAGTTACTATGTGCGTCAAGGAAGGTTTTGGCCGCTTGTGCAGCTGCTGCGGGCGTTACACCATTGCCAAGTTGTTCACCCGCATAGACTGCCGCTATTTTTACGGCTCCCTCTAATTTAGATTCGTTGTATTCTATATTAGCGAGATCAATACCGGTTGCCATTATTCCAGTTATGGGTACTGCCGCTAAAGCAGCTAGTAATAATATGGACCCACGTTGTTTAGTGGTCGGGGTAGAGCAAGGCTGATATTTTTTTATAAACATGTCAAATACTCCTGAAGTATGTTGGGACTATCATCAGCATGATACCGTGGGTAATGACGCTGATATTGTAGAACTAATGGGGCTGGATGTTGGGTATAACTTAGCTGGAACTATCGCGGTAAAGCCATAAGAGACGGTTACTGTCGCTGTTCCTGTTGAGCTATTACAGTTCGCTGTTGGAGGTAAAAGCGCTACGCAAGTAGCATCGGTGTTGCAGGTGGTGCCGTAAAGGGCTATAGCTATAGCAATGCTGTTATTACCAGGAGGATAAGAGGCGTTGCATAAAGTCACTCCTAATGCACCATTGTTTTGTCCGCATATTGATGCGACGGTATTGGTATAAGGTTTAGAGGTACTAATACCCTGACTCACAAGATAAAGAACACCCACTTGAGCCGCGTTCGTAAGCCCCATATATTTCGACAGTAACCATCCATATTGAATTACGCCAAATAAAAAATACAAAAGTACAGGTAATATTATGGCAAATTCAACCATAGCTAGACCTTTTTGTCTTTTTAAATTCATATCGTCACTCTATTTATAGTTTATTGAACCAAAGCGTAGGCTGTAGGCGAAGTATAAGAACATGTCGTACTCCTAATAATAGTGCCTGTAGCGCCACAATTAAAAGCTGATAAATTGAACGCCGGTATATAAATAGCTGGTTTAATACTGTATTGAATCGTAACCGCTGCAACAGTATTTAAAGGAGCATTATATGTGCCTGTTGGCTGTAATAAAAGTTGACAACTAGCGTCAGTAGCACAAGCAACACCACTACTACCTACAGGCCCTACTTTTATAGTTACTGTTACATTATTGGTGTTTATCATCCCCGCTGAAAAGATAGCTATCGCAGGTAGAATCTGGTTAAGGCAATTGCTTGTACAGGCCATGCAGCTTGTAGATCCTCCAGTTCCCACAGCATCACAATAGGGAGCTGTAGAGGTTCTTGCTGCTGAAAAAGTGTTGGCTCCTATAATACCTGCATTGTTTAAAATAAGATATTGATGCGTTAGCAAAGCAAATTGAAAAATACCGTATAGGATCATAAGAAAAACAGGCAGTATTATGGCTGTCTCAACCATTACTGCACCCTTTTGTGGTATTAAGCGCATAAACTAAGTTATTTCCTTTTATAATCACGGCAAATAATGACAGAAAACTTGATAGAAAGTCTTTGCCCTATCGCTATGCCAATCCTCTTTGCGTTTTTATTAATTCTAGCAAAAATATTTTTATGGATTCAATAATGAGGTAGTTAGCTATGGCTGTCAAGAAAATATTGTAATAGATTACTTACTCTGATCATCGATCATTTTGCTATGCTTAACATTGATTTTACGGCTATTCATGCCGGTCGGGGTTTGCAACCCCGACCGAAACGTTTGGATGTTTCAATAGCTTTCGAAACCTGAGTGACGGGGTTATAAACCCCGTCACGCTTCATTATGTTGGGTTAACGATAAAGCCGTTAGCCCAACCTACGATTTACTCACAATCTCAAGTCTCGTCATTCCGGCATGGACTGCCGGAATCCAGTTTACATGGACGTATAATCATTGCCATGCCGGTCAGGGTTTGTAACCCCGACCGAAACGTTTGGATGTTTCAATAGCTTTCGAAACCTGAGTGACGGGGTTATAAACCCCGTCACGCTT
>CAIVGC010000381.1 GCA_903905335.1 uncultured Methylococcaceae bacterium | reverse complement strand
TTGAAAAAAATTATCGGCCAAAGTGTATTGTTTGGCATACTGCCATAAGGCTGAGCCAGATAGATCATAATGCCCCATGGTTAATCCACCTGCCGAAGATAGTTGCACAAAACGATCGTTACGCCCTCCATCGATCTGCATTTGATGGATAAAGAATCTATGCGTCAGGTCAGGATGTTTTTCACCGGTGTTTACATAGTCTGCAATGTTGAAGGGGTGGTTAGGCAGATTAGTAGGGAAGCGAGGATCTAGTTGCTTATTCGCCATGACGGGCGGCAAGGTTTGATAGGGACGTCCGTATTCATCAACTTGTGGCAGCACTTTGCTAGCTTGCACTAAACCATTAGCGCCTGGAAAGTTTCCGAATAAACTATCGAAGCTACGGTTCTCTAGGTAAATAACTACAATGTGCTCAATCTTAGTTAAGCCTTTAGGAGCCGAAAAACTGATGCTCGGCAGCAGTGCATTGAGTATGACTATAAGAATTGCAGTACGAAACAAGGTCATTTTGAATGCTCTAAGGTTAAGATTAAAGATTGTTGCCTATATTTAGGTGTTGCGCAGTCTTGTTGTGTGGGCATGAGGTTTATGCTCGATATCAATTTGCGTCTAGCTTGTACAGCGAAAAAACATTGCCCAACCTCGACGCATGATTAATGGGTAATATGAGCATCAAGCTTAGCAATATGACCTTGCTCATCAAAATAAACGGTCATCAGTTTGGACTGTTTACATTGCTGTAAATCATCGGCTTCAACGTTATAAAAGTCGCATAGATCTTGGTCGTTAACGACTTTCTGGGCTGCTGGTAAAGGAGTTTGTGATCGCAAGGCCCTAGCAAAAATCCAGCATAACCAAAGCAAGGTCATGACTATTAAGGCCGCTATATAGATTTCCATGAGCTCTAATAGGCTTTTGTAACCGCCAAACCAACGCATTTCATTAATCATTTTCTTATCACCCATCACCCAATTGCTTAAGGCTACCAAGGGAATTAATAAGTATATCCACATTACCCAACAGAGTAGCCACACAAAGACAGCGCTGATACGTTTACGTACGGTTTGTAGTTGCGGAGCGTTAATAATATATTCTTTCATTTACTGCGCAAGCCTCTGTCGACGGTAACCCAAACGGCGCGTTGACCGCGTTTCTTTTTAAGAGCACGAATGGAACCGACTATCGTAGTACCTACGTTAATCATCCAATACACTAACGGATACCAAACCATCCAGTAATAATAACGGGCTACACCACCAGTACGCGACTCGTAATGCGAGTCGATAAATAAACTCACGCCAAATTGTATTAAACAAGTCAGGCTCAGCAACATACTGGTCCAGCTAGGACTTAGATCATGTAAGGATTGGCGAGTAGATTCAGTGAATAACTCAAAAGGTGTAAATAGTAAATGGGCCAGTATCAAAAAAGCCCAGATAATACTGATTAAACATTCACCATAAAGTAACCACATGCCGCGTGATGACCAACGAAATAAGGCAGGAAAATACCGTATCAGCACTTCAGTGCCACCTTGCGCCCAGCGTGAGCGTTGCTTCCATAGACCTTCTAAGGATTCAGGCATCAGTACCCAGCACAAAGCATTGGGTTCAAAGTAAATAGACCAGCCGGCTAGTTGCAATTTCCAGCTAATGTCGATATCTTCAGTGACCATGTCGTTGCTCCAATAACCGACATCATGCAATGCCGATTTACGGAACGCGGCAATCACACCAGAGACAGTAAAAATATGGCCATAAGAGCGTTGCGCACGTTTAATCATGCCAACAATGGCTGAAAATTCACCCACCTGAATCCGACCTAGTAAGGTAGAGCGATTGCGGATGCGTGGATTGCCAGTTACCGCACCCACATTAGGATTGTCTTGGAAATGGCGCACCATCCACGCCACAGCTTCGGGCGCTAATAAGGCATCACCATCAATACAAATAAGAAATTCATGTTGAGCTAACAAGGCACCAGCTCGTAAGCCCATAGCCTTGCCTTGATTGGTATGTAAATTAATCACTCGCAACTGAGGATTACATTCTGCTAGTTCTTCTAAAATTTCTAGGGTGTTATCTTTACTACCATCATTAATGGCAATGATTTCGAAGTTGGGATATTTTTGTTTTAACAAAATGCCTACGGTATCACGTACATTGTCGCCTTCGTTATAACAAGGGATGAGTATAGAAACGGGGGGGTAATCTTTTAAGGGTGGTAAATGCTCCTTATCACCGGGTTTATGCCATTCGTAACGAAAATAAAAAATAATCGCGCCAAACATCCACACATAAGCCATAAACAAAGGGTAGTAATAAATAAACACCTCAATACTGCCATCTAGGGGTTCCCATGCGGCTAGGCATTGTGTCCATTGGGTTTGTAAAGTTTCGATCAAGTTTTGCAAAAAGGGATTCATGGTGTGTGATAGTCGGTATATCAAGTGATAGTTGGGGTCTTGGTATTAAAAAAGGTAGAGATTAGTTGTCGTTTCTATGCTCATCGTTATACGCACACTAGAAAAGCAGGTCATTACGGCGTGGACTGCCGGAATCTAGGCTACATGGTTGTATAAAGATTGCCGTTCATGGCACTGCATACTGGATTTTCACCCAGTATGGCGGGTTGCTTAATAATCAGAGGCAAACCTATTTTTTGTACTTATCTTAATAATTATGGCATAAAAGGCAGTGCAAAATGTTCTTGTAAATCGCTTAAACGCGGCTGATCAGTAAAGACATTGTCAGGATAATAACCGATATGTTGCACATTTAATTTTTTTAGTAATTCTAGTTGCGAGATAAAAACTGGCATAGGGATTTTTTCTTGGGTTTTCCAGTTCATCGCTTGTAATTCAAACACGGTCTTTTTTAGACCCTCAGGCTGTAACGCGACGGTTTTAACCAGTTGCGTGAGCCACTGAGTAGGGTTTTTAGCTTCTTCCATAAAGGGCAT
>CAIVGC010000380.1 GCA_903905335.1 uncultured Methylococcaceae bacterium | reverse complement strand
GCCCTGAGTGGAGCTATATATCAACCTGAAAAGGTAGCGGCGTAAGCTGTTGCTTGTTTCGGGATAGCTGTGAAACTCGTACCAATTTTAATTGTTAGCTTTCGCTTGGAGCGAGGCGGTCAATTTGAAAGCGGATTCCAACTAAAAGAAGCTCTAAGCAGGGTCAATAGATACCTATTTAATAGCCTGCAAACTACCTATACAACATCAGATCCCCAAATAGTGGTCTGCGCCCTATTGTTCTTCGCAAAAAAAACCTCACGAGAAAAGTCCAGGTGAGGGTTAGTTTATGTATCTCTGTTTAAGGTGGATAGCTTAGCGCGAATCCACCCTACAGATTTATACGCCGTACGGCCGTTCTTTAAAATCACCATGATTTATAGGGTATAGGTATTCTTACGAATAGTAATAAAAAATATTTTCTATAGGCTGAGCGTTCTTTTAAGCCTTTAGATAGAGAATAACTTATGACTGACCATTATCTTGCCATGTCAATTACTCAAGATCAGGTTGATAACCTACTTGCGACCCTAAAAACCATCGATGCCAGCTTGCCTTCGTTAATTGAGCTAACGCCCGATCAACGTAAAAGTATGGCGCATTATAGCGACAAAGAATTAGGCTTTATTCAAAAGACGCTGCAAATAGCTGAGCAACATCCAGAAATATATCCCGCTAATTTTAATTTAGACGCAATGCGTAGAGATGTAGATACTCTGCAAAAATTAGACGCCATGTTATATGCTTTAGTACTACTCAGTGGCAAGCTCCAAGATTCACGTTTTGCCGCCGCCAGCCAAAGCATTAGTCAAGCACGTACGATATATCAATTTGTAAAGACTCATAACCAACTCACCGGTAGTCTTGAAGATGCCGTAGCTGATTTATCTAAGCAATATGCGCATAGTAAGCCCGTGAAAGCGCCTACAACAGCCCCCAAGACAAGCAACGCAGCCCCGCTGGTGGGCTCAGTTGGCTAAGATGTGGGCGGCAAAGAACGCTACCTAGCCTCTTGAGGCCAGGTAGGGGGCTCAGGAGCCCAACTTCGGTTAAAAGTACCCTATCAACACAGCCATTAATGAAGAGTATCTAGGCTAGTGAGCCCCACACAGAGGCTCACTAGCCCCCAAGACATCAATTGTAGGCCAAGCAACAGCCTACAAAGTAGCCTCGATGGGCATTATGACTAACACTCGATGCTAATCTAGCAACAAATTGTGCTCCTAAACACCTTGGTGCTATTACAAGTTAGAGAGTGTCCCATATTTTGTGTAACTCGTTTAACTTCAAACACCCCGGATAAAAACATAAAAATGGGCTACCTCAATATTATTGATTACCTACTATTTTCTCGGCCATTACAGGTCGACCTGGCTTAATGATACCCACTTTACAGCCTGTCATTACTTCAATCTGTTTTTTAAAACACTCATTGCCCAGTGGCGTGCCTGAGTACAAGCTAGCACGAATCATATCCAACTCATTGGCATCGGTTTTTATTGCAAACAAGCCACGATACGCTGCCTGCCGATTTTCAGGCGTAGTGCCTAACGCCAAATATTGCTCATGAAGTTGAATAATCGAATTATCAACACCTAACGCATTCGAAGCATAACTCGACCAACGATACTTTCCAGGATGATCGACCATGC
>CAIVGC010000379.1 GCA_903905335.1 uncultured Methylococcaceae bacterium | reverse complement strand
TTTTTTATGTCTGATGATTAGCCAATACTACGATTAACACCCAAGCTAGAAACTGTCAGCATTCTTTACACTATGCGACTTAATGCTCTGCTACCGAATCCAGCACACACAACGCCGTCATATTAACAATACGCCGTACCGTCGCAGAAGGCGTGAGGATATGCGCGGGTTTAGCACAACCTAGTAAGATGGGGCCGATGGCCACACCAAAGCCTGCGGCTGTTTTTAGTAAATTATAGGCAATATTGGCGGCATCAATCGTCGGCAACACCAACAGATTAGCACTGTCGGTTAACGGCGTGTCCGGCATTCTGCTTTTTAGTAACTCATAATTAAGTGCGGCATCACCATGCATTTCACCGTCCACTTCCAGTTCCGGCGCTTGTTGTTTAAGCAATGCCAAGACCACACGCATTTTATGCGCCGATTCACTGTTAGACGAGCCAAAATTGGAATGCGATAACAAGGCAACCCTTGGAACTATCCCTAAAGCACCTAACTTGGCAGCCGCTAGTAAAGTGATTTCAGCCAACTGACTGGCGTTAGGGTTTTCATTCACATGAGTATCCACCAGCATCAATTGACGTTCTGGCAAAATCAGCACATTCATAGCGGCATACGTCTGAGTCGCTACCGACTTACCAAGCACCTGATCTATATAATGTAGATGCCAAGTGTATTCACCCACTGTGCCGCAAATTAGACCATCAGCATCACCCTTATGAACCAGCATAGCCGCTATCAAAGTATGTCGTCTGCGCATTTCTAGTTTGGCATCTTGTTCGCTCACGCCTTTACGCTGAGTCAACGCTAAATAAGTCTGCCAAAAATCGCGGTAGCGCTCATCAAATTCAGGATTGATAATCTCAAAATCAACATCAGGCCGAATACGTAAGCCGAATTTTTCAATACGGAACTGCAACACCGAAGGCCTACCGATCAAAATAGGCTTGGCAATATTTTCATCGACAATCACTTGCACGGCACGCAAGACCCGCTCTTCTTCACCTTCAGCAAAGACGATACGTTTTTTATCAGCAGGCGCACGTTTGGCCAACTGAAATATAGGCTTCATAAAGGTGCCGCTGTGATAAACAAACTGTTGCAAGCGCTGCACATAAGCTTGCATATCCATAATTGGACGTGTAGCCACCCCAGAAGCCTCAGCTGCGGCGGCAACGGCTGGAGCAACCTTAGTCATCAAACGTGGATCAAAAGGCAGTGGAATTAAATAATCAGGGCCAAAAGACACCTCATTAAGTCCATAAGCGCTGGCCACGATGTCGGATTGTTCTGCTTGTGCTAATTCAGCCAAGGCATGAACGGCAGCGATTTCCATAGCTCTAGTAATAGTAGTCGCACCACAATCTAAGGCACCACGAAAAATATAGGGAAAGCACAACACATTGTTCACTTGATTCGGATAATCAGATCGACCCGTGGCGATAATGGCATCATCACGTACCGCCTTGACGACTTCTGGCAAAATTTCCGGCGTGGGATTAGCCAGCGCCAAGATTAATGGCTTAGCCGCCATAGTTTTCACCATTTCTGGCGTTACCAGTCCACCCGCTGATAAGCCTAAGAAAATATCAGCATCAGGCATAATATCTGCCAAACTACGCGCATCTGTCGCTTGGGCAAAACGAGCTTTATGAGGATCTTTTTCGAGCCGACCTTGATAAATCACCCCCGCATGATCGGCGACAAAAATATGCGCCGTCGGAAAACCTAATTCAACCAGCAAGTCCAAACAGGCAAAAGCCGCCGCACCCGCACCCGACACCACCAATTTACATTGATCGATAGTTTTGCCCACTACTTTTAAGCCATTTAAAACAGCCGCCGCGACAATAATCGCCGTACCGTGCTGATCATCATGAAACACCGGAATATTCATGCGTTCACGTAGTTTACGTTCGATATAAAAACATTCGGGCGCCTTAATGTCTTCTAGATTAATGCCACCAAAAGTGGGCTCTAACGAGGCAATAATATCGCAGAGCTTATCGGGATCTAGCTCATTAATTTCAATATCAAAGACATCAATACCAGCGAACTTTTTAAATAAAACGCCCTTACCTTCCATCACTGGCTTAGCGGCCAAAGGGCCAATATTACCTAAACCCAACACGGCTGTGCCATTGGATATAACCGCAACCAAATTACCGCGTGACGTATATTTATAAACATTAGCTGGATCGCTAACAATTTCTTCACAAGCGGCTGCAACACCGGGAGAGTAAGCCAAAGCCAGATCACGCTGATTAGTTAATTGCTTAGTCGGGGTTACGCTAATTTTACCAGGCGTAGGAAACTGATGATAATCTAAGGCCGACTCACGCAACTGACGACTAAGCTCTTCTTCTTTATTATTGATGGGAGTTGTCATAATTTTATACCTTAAAACTAGCAATTAAGTGACCGGCTAAACGCCTTAGCACGGCGATGAATGATTTATGGTAATACCTAGATTGTATTAGCTTTTAGCTTGTTATACACTCTCAGTGGGCAAAGACCCCACTTATACAATAATAATACCGGAGAACAGCATGAGCACAGAAGAAACAACTTTATCATTATATGAAAGAATCGGTGGCGCAGCCGCTGTTGAAGCCGCCGTAGATGTTTTTTACGACAAAGTTCTAAACGATTACCGAATTAACCGTTTTTTTGATGGCATTGATATGAGTGCTCAAGCTGTTAAACAAAAAGCTTTTTTTACACTAGCGTTTGGTGGCCCCAATACCTATACCGGTCAAGATTTACGCTCAGCTCATGCCGGCTTAGTCAAAATGGGCTTAGGCAATGATCATTTTAATGCGGTCATGGAGCACTTAGGCGCAACTCTGCAAGAACTGAATGTACCTGCTGGGCTTATCGCAGAAGCCGCAGCATTAGCCGAAAGCACACGTAATGATGTGTTAGGTAAATAAAAAATATACACCACGTCATCCCGGCATGGACTGCCGGGATCCAGAGTACATGGATGTATTATCGAAGGTTAGAGTGTTTATCATGAAACATGTAGTGATGATGATTGCCATCCATGGCACCTAGTTTCCGGCAATCCATGCCGGAACGACGTCTTATCCACTCTAAATCACATAGAGCCGTTAGACTTCGACTTAACTTACCGGCAATAAACAATCAGGGCCATTATGCCTAGGATTATTAATCAAGGCACTCACTGCAGTCAGTTCCATATCACTATAAACATCAGTCGCTAAACAATGAGCCACATCCGCCATTTCATCGCTATGATCTAACCAACGCTGATAATATTCTGGGCTAATAATAACCGGCATACGCTCATGAATACCCGCCATTTTACCTTCAGCAGCCGTGGTAATTAAAGTACAGGAATACACTGATGCTTGCCCGTGCTGCCAATGCTCCCATAAGCCCGCAAAAGCAA
The DNA here is from genome assembly GCA_903905335.1 of uncultured Methylococcaceae bacterium. Classification (GTDB taxonomy): domain Bacteria; phylum Pseudomonadota; class Gammaproteobacteria; order Methylococcales; family Methylomonadaceae; genus Methylobacter_C. Next base: position 951 of record CAIVGC010000379.1, on the reverse strand, counting down.
ATAAGCCGTTATCAGCACTATGAATATGGTAAGGATGTTTACTGGTTTCAGTTTGATACCATTCAAAAAAACCCGTCGCTGGTAATAAACAACGTCGATGCTGATAAGCACTCCTAAACGAAGGTTTTTCAGTTAAGGTTTCTGCTCTAGCGTTAAAAGTACGACTGGCTATTTTTTTGTCTTTAGCCCAGCTCGGTATCAGCCCCCAATATAAGTTAATGGCTTTATGGCTACCGTCCTCTAAGCTAATGACAGCAAGAACATCCTGTCCAGGAGGAATATTGTAGTCGGGTTGATAATCTGGCAGACAGGGCACAGCAAAATGCGCCATAATCTCAGCCTTTGTTGCAATTAAGTTATAACGTCCGCACATAAGTTTTATACCATCCAGAGCAGTCCAACAAACCAAGTAAAAACAACACATAGAGCAAATAAACAATACAGTAACACCCAACAATATCCATATACAGCCTTTAATTATTACAGTTCAATTTACAGTCAAAATGACCCATTAGGTTGCTGTAAATGTTAACTGATAAAGAACTAAAAGCCGCCAAACCCCAGAACAACAAAATACATAAACTTTATGACCAAGCCGGTTTACACATAATCGTTCACACCAACGGTGGCAAATATTGGCGACTTGATTATAAGCTCGATGGTAAACGCAAAACAACTTCGCTAGGAATCTATCCCAATATCTCATTAAAGATTGCGCGAGATAAAGCCATAGATTTTAGACGCCTAATTGAACAAGGCATTGACCCCGCAATCGAAAAGAATTCTATAAAGCCAAATCCCAACCATAACACCTTCGAGTTCATAGCTCGTGAGTGGGGCGCTAAGAAAATCACAGGCTTTGATACGACCCAGCACAATTATAGGCGAACTCTTGAGCGCGATGCATTCCCGCACATTGGGCATATGGCCATTAAAAAAATAAAACCAATA
>CAIVGC010000378.1 GCA_903905335.1 uncultured Methylococcaceae bacterium | reverse complement strand
TGCAACGATTAATAAAAACTTAATCTTGCCATGGCACTAGTTTTTTTTCTAAACGGCGCAGACAGAATTCAAGTAAATAGGCCACTAAAGAAATAACCAGTATTCCAACGATAACTATATCAGTCATTAAAAATTGTGATGCTGCTTGAATCATCGAGCCTAAACCATATGTTGCAGCAACAAGCTCTGCTGCGACCAAGGTTGACCAGCCAGCTCCAAGTCCAATACGAATGCCTGTTAAAATATTCGGCAATACGCTGGGTATAACAACAAATCGAATAATCTGCCAATACGTACCTCCTAAGGATTGCGACACTTGTATTTTTACAACATCAACTTTACGTACACCTGATGCTGTAGAAAGGACTATTGGGGCAAAGATGGCAAGATAAATAAGTAATACCTTGGAAAATTCACCAATACCAAACCAAATGACAATTAAGGGCAAATACGCTAGCGGTGGTATAGGGCGATAAAATTCGATTAAAGGATCAAGAATAGCTTTTGCCAATGCGTTTAGGCCAATTGCTAGCCCAACAGGTACGCCAACTATAACTGCGAAAAATAATGCCAAGCCAATGCGGCCAAGGCTGGCGCTTAAATGTTGCCAGAGAGAGGCATCTAAGTAACCTACACTAGAAACGTCCCAAAGTTTTACTAAAACTGATAGTGGACTAGGTAAGTAAAGTGGTTGTATCCATTCAAAACAGGTTATTAATTCCCAAATAAGTACAAGGAATAATAGTGTAAAAAAACTAATGGTTCGATGACTAGGTGATATAGGTTTTTTGACTAAAGTAGATTTAGTTTCCGAAATACCTATTAGCTGTAGTTCTTCTTCTAATGAGGAATTGTCAGTATTTAATTTAATTTCATCGCACGAAAATAGAGACTGAGTATCCCCAAATTTGGAGTGAACATTTGTTTTTAGGTAGCGTTTTCTGCGGTGTATAAATGCAGGCTTTTCAGAATTGTATTTAGCCATTGTTTGAATAGTTCGCCGTCCTCCTTTTGGTCTATGCAACGAGGGTAGGCTGGGGGGAATAGCAGGCATTAGTAACTGCTTGGTTTTTGTCGCTTGTTTGGTATGGGCTCCTATAAAATCTTTTTCAAAGAGAATGCCCTCCTGCTTTTGTACACTAGATTTTTGTTTGAAAAACCATTCCAGAACCTGTTCACGGGTGTCAATAAAACTTGAATCGGATTTAATTTGTCGAACTGGTTCACCAGCGCAGTAACGGCTACCAAAATCAAGACTTAGTTTCTTTGCAATTTTCCCTGGGTAGGGTGTCATCAAAATTAATTCTGTTGCTAAAAAGACAGCCTCTTCAATATCATGCGTAATAAATAAAATCTGTTTATGTGTTTTCTGCCATATTTGTAACAATAATTCTTGCATTTGTTCTCTGGTAAAAGCATCCAGAGCACCCAAAGGCTCATCCATCAATAAAATTTTAGGGTCTGAGGCTAAGGCACGAGCCAATCCAACTCGTTGCTTCATACCACCTGATAATTCCCAAATATAATGATTTTCAAATTCTAATAGATCGACTAATTTAAGTATCTTCCTTGCTGTTTCTTCACGTTCTGAGCGTCTAACACCGTTAAGTTTTAATCCAAAGGCAACGTTATTGATGACATTTAACCAAGGCAATAAGGCATCTTGTTGAAAAATAACGCCTCGCTCAACACTTGGCCCCGTGACTTGTTGACCATTAAATTCAATTTTGCCCTCTGTTGGCATATTGAAGCCCGCTATAAGATTCAGTAAGGTGGTTTTGCCACAGCCAGATGGCCCCAATATAACCGTCAAAGCATTGCTCTTCATTTGCAATGAGATATTGTCAAGCACCTTATCCTCTTTGTGCGACGAGTTGTAATAGGCACTAACGCGGCTGACATTTAGAATAGTCAAAATTTTTCTCTTAATTTAATTCATTGGATTACTGATAAATGTATCGGTTACATACGCGTTATAGTTCGTTAACAAAACATCGATTTTCCCCTGAGCTTTAAGAAATGAGGCGGAATCAGCAATAGCTTTAGTAACCTGCTCAGTAAGTAGCTGTGATTGTTTATTAGCCAGTGGATAGTTATCGCTGCCTAACAACTCATTAATGTCACTAGTTTTAGCTCCAGTAATCTTGGCAATATTTTCCAGATTGGTGGCGTTTTTCGAGAAGTCATCAGGATTTGCATAATAGAGGTTGATTTTTTCAAGCGCTGTCTGGGTAAAT
>CAIVGC010000377.1 GCA_903905335.1 uncultured Methylococcaceae bacterium | reverse complement strand
TGATAAAGACACAGCTGGACTGTCTTTAGGTTTAAGAGTTAATCCTAAGCTGTCATATCTTAATGATGAGCGTTTTGATCCTTGTCGTAGCCATTCAAAGTTAGGTGTTTCTATCGATGAGTTATGGCAGGCAGCTGATTTTGATCGGATTAAAGGCTTGCATATTCATAATGTTTTTTCAGCCACCGAATACACGCCCTTACTTAATACTATAGCAAAGCTGCGTAGCTATTTTAGTAAAGACCTCGCTAAGCTTGAGTGGTTGAATTTGGGTGGCGGCTATTTGTTTGAGCGCATTAAAGATCATAGACCGTTTGTGGCAGCCATCAATAAACTCAGGGCTGATTATCAGCTTGAGGTTTATATTGAGCCCGGTAAAGGTGTAGTCGGTCATACAGGACATTTAGTGACTACCGTTATCGATAGTTTTGTTAGCGATGGTAAAACTATTGCCATATTAGATACTTCTGTCAATCATAATCCCGAAGTCTTTGAGTATCAGCGTCAGCCGCTCTTGCATGAGCATAATACTAAGGGTCGTTATAGCGCTATATTGGCAGGTTGTACCTGTTTGGCAGGTGACGTATTTGGTGAATACCGCTTCGATCAGCCTTTAAAGTTAGGTGACAAGTTGGTGTTTAAAGAAGTAGGTGCGTATAGCTTAATTAAAGCTAATCGTTTTAATGGTTATCAGTTACCGGATATTTATTGGTATCAAGATAAGCATCTGCAACAGCTTAAGCAAGATAGTTATCAAGAATATCGTAAACAATGGCTAGCTAATTGAAGCTTGCCCAATCATGAGGCATTAAATAATGAAAGCAATCGTAATGACGGCGGTAGGTGCTGCCGAGGTTTTAAAGTTTCAAGACATCGCTGAACCTGAAATAACTAGTGCGACACAGGTTAAAATCAAAGTGCAGGCGGCCGGTGTAAATCCTGTCGATACTAAAGTAAGGCAACATGGACTTTTATTTAATGAAGCTTTGCCGGCTATATTAGGTTGTGATGGTGCGGGTGTAGTTGTAGCAATTGGAGCAGACGTTTCGCAATTTAAAGTTGGCGACAAAGTCTGGTTTTGTCATGGTGGTTTAGGACGTGAGCCAGGTAGTTACGCCGAGTACAACGTTATTGAACAGCGCTGGCTAAGTTTAAGCCCGCAATCTTTTTCTTTTGTGGAAGCCGCTGCCGCGCCTTTGGTATTAATTACGGCTTGGGGTGCTTTGTTTGAGCGTGGTGGCTTGCAAGCCGGACAAACCGTTTTAATTCATGCCGGTGCCGGTGGCGTGGGTCATGTAGCGATACAATTAGCTAAATTAAAAGGGGCTAGGGTTATAACTACGGTAAGTTCTGAGCAAAAAGCCGATTTTGTAAGAGGCTTGGGCGCAGATGAGGTGATCAATTATAAGGATACGGATTTTGTCACTGCCGTGAATGAGCTGACATTAGGTAAAGGAGCTGATTTAGTGTTCGATACCGTAGGCGCTGAGGTATTTAAAGCCAGTATTGCTGCTACCGCGCATTATGGTCGCTTGATCACATTGCTAGATCCGGGGCAGCAAAATTTAACTGAGGCAAGATTACGCAATTTATTGCTAGGTTTTGAGCTGATGTTAACGCCCATGCTAAGAGATTTAACTACAGCTAGAGATCAACATGTTGATATTTTAAAGCAATGTGCCTTATGGATAGATCAAGGCCTATTAAAGTTACATGTCAGTAAAGTATTGCCATTGGAATTAGCCATTGAGGCTCATCAACTAATTGAAGCAGGGCATACCATAGGCAAGATGGTCTTGACACATAGCACGAGTTAAATATGGGACTTTTCAGGCTAGCAACTTAAGTCGTAGCTGATGGACTGCCTCCTAGGCTTGACCGTTCGCCCTGAGTCTGTCGAAGGCTGAACGGTCAAGCTTTTCATGCTTCGACAAGGCTCTCCTGAGCGTCTAAGAAGGACTCATCACGAACGACTTAACCTCAAACTGGCCCGCCAAATTAGTAGTCGCTATTGCTGGCCATTGTGTAATGACCGTAAACACCACGAAATACAGAGTATAACGGCTGTATGTTTCGGTATAGCGGATTAAATAGACTTTAATTCTTTATTGTTTCATAACTTATTTAAGCAAACGGATGTTCCAAAATAATGGTCTCATCTCTTTCTGGGCCTGTTGAAACGATGGTGATCTTAACACCTACGAGTTCTTCCAAGCGCTTGATATAAGCTTTAGCATTATCAGGTAAGTTATTAAAGTTGGTTATACCAGCAGTAGTGCCTTCCCAGCCTGGCATTTCTTCAATAATGGCTTGGCATTGTTCATACTGATCAGCGCCTAAAGGAGCTGTTTCAGTCACTACACCATTAAGACGGTAAGCAGTACAAATGCCGATTTTTTCTAGTCCATCTAATACATCTAGTTTAGTTAAACAGATACCAGTTACGCTGTTGAGTTTAGCTGATTTGCGCATAGCAACTGCATCAAACCAACCCGTACGACGTTTACGTCCGGTAGTGGCACCAAACTCATGGCCTTTAACGCCTAGGTGATCGCCATTGGCATCATGTAGTTCGGATGGAAAAGGGCCATTTCCTACGCGTGTAGAGTAGGCTTTGGTAATGCCTAATACATAGTCGAAATCAAGAGGGCCTAAGCCGCTGCCTGTTGCGGCACCACCTGCAGTCGTGCTAGATGAGGTCACATAAGGAAAAGTACCGTGATCTATATCTAATAACGCACCTTGAGCACCTTCAAATAATAAATTTTTACCTTCTGCTTGATAGCTATATAGTGTTTCGCTAACATCCGTCAGCATAGGCTTAATGTGCTCACCTAGACGCAGCATTTCAGCTAAAGTCTGTTCATAGTCGACGGCATCGGTATCATAATAATGCGTGAGCATGAAGTTATGATAATCTAACAGTTCTTTAAGTTTTTCAGCAAAACTTTCTGTGTTAAGTAGGTCTCCAGCGCGTAAGCCACGACGTCCAGCTTTATCTTCATACGCAGGGCCAATACCTCGACCTGTAGTACCTATGGCTTTGCCGCCGCGTGCTTTTTCGCGCGCTTGGTCGATAGCAACATGTACCGGTAAAATTAAGGTACAGGCTTCACTGATTAATAAGCGATTTCTAACAGAAATGCCGGCTTTTTCAAGAAACTCAATTTCTTCCATTAAGGCATTCGGTGATAACACCACACCGTTACCAATCATACATTGCACATTATCCCTAAGGATGCCTGATGGAATGAGGTGTAAAACGGTTTTCTCACCACGAATAACCAAAGTATGTCCGGCATTATGCCCGCCCTGAAAGCGCACGACTGCTTGCACTTGTTCGGTTAGCAAATCAACCAACTTTCCTTTTCCTTCGTCACCCCATTGAGTGCCGATGATAATGACATTTTTTCCCATAATTATTCCAAGCTTAAGCTAAGGGTCTAACGACCCAGTTTTGAGTATCGTTTTCTAAAATGGAAGTGCACGCTAAGTCTGTCGCGCTTCCAGTTTGTCCAGGTAATTGTTGAACGACTGCACGTTGTTGAGTTCGTAAATCTCGTATTTTTTCAGTAAGAGCACTATCTTCATTATAAGGTGCAAAGATAAGTTCACGTTGTGGCGAAGGAGAAGTAGGTTTACTAAGTGACGATAATAGTTTTAAATCCGCACTAAAGCCTGTTGCTGGCCTAGCTCTACCGAATATAGCACCGATATTATCATATCGACCACCACGAGCAATTTCTCTACCAACCGACGGTATGAAAGCCGCAAAAACCACGCCGGTATGATAATGATAGCCGCGCAATTCCGCTAAGTCGAAACTAATTGGTAGTGATGGAAAATGGCTAGCTAGCTTGTCGGCAATGCTGACTAAGTCAGCTAGTGCAGTCTTAACGTCATCATTAGCTTTAGCAAATACCGCTTGTGCTTTAGCAATAATATCTTTACTACCATTAAGTTCGGGTAGTTTTAAGAACATGTTTTTAAGCTTGTTATTAATGTTATAGCTTTGCATTAATTCGGCAAGTTCAGTACGCGCTTTGCGTTGCAACACATCAAATAATTCACTTTCTTGCTGTGATGTTAATTCAGCTTGTTTTGATAAGGCGCGATAAATGCCCACATGACCTAGGTCTAAGTGTACGTTTTGTAAACCGGTGATAGCTAGCATTTCTAGCATCAAGCGAATTACTTCGATATCGCTTTCTATGCCAGCATGACCATAAAGTTCTGCGCCAATTTGCATGGGGCTACGAGTCTTCTCTAAGGGATCGCCACGAGTATGTAGAATGGTACCTACATAACATAAACGTGTTGGCCACTCATGCTTGATATTGTGAGCGTCCATTCGAGCAACTTGAGGAGTCATGTCGGCTCTAATGCCTAACATTTTTCCGCTAATTTGATCCGTGAGCTTAAAGGTTTGTAAGTCTAGATCATGTCCAGAACCTGTTAGTAAAGAATCTAAAAAATCAATAAAGGGTGGGATGACTAGGTCATAACCCCAATAGCTAAATGATTCTAATAGTCTGCCGCGTAAGTGTTCTAGATGTTTAGCTTCTGCCGGTAGAATTTCATCTATACCATCAGGTAAAAGCCAGGAATCTTTTTGTTGCATGTTTTGTATGTCCACTCAAACAAAACGCCCCGCGAGCGGAGCGTTTTTATAGTTTTAACGTAGGAGGGTAATGAGACTACCCTGCCTGCGGTTATTTTTGTTTCTTAAAATACTGAAAGAAATCAGAATCAGGATCTAGCAACATAACGCTAGAGCTTGAGAAAGTCTTCTTGTAAGCATTTAAACTACGGTAAAAAGTAAAGAAGCCTGTGTCTGCGCCATAAGCTTTGGCATAGATTTCAGCGGAAATGGCGTCACCTTCACCGCGAAGTATCTCAGCATCACGAAATGAATTAGCTAAGGTAACAACGCGTTGTCTATCAGCATCAGCGCGTATTCTTTCTGCTGCTTCTGCGCCTTGTGAGCGGAATTCCCTAGCGACTCGTTCACGCTCAGCTTCCATTCTACGGAATACAGAGCTACTCACTTCTGGAGGTAAGTCGATGCGCATCACTTGAACATCAACAATTTCCATGCCTAAGGCGGCTGCAATTTCTTTAGAATTGTTGGTTAATATTTCGCGTATGGCACTACGATCCGTTGAAATCAATTGTTTGATATTACGCTTGCTAAATTCGCTACGGAACGCATCTTTAATGATTTGATCTAGGCGTAAGTTTGCTTGATCTATGTCGCCAGCCACTGTGGTATAAAAGGTGCTGACATTACCAATGCGCCATTTAACAAAAGAATCCACGATTACGTTTTTCTTTTCAGCGGTTAAAAAGCGTTCAGGTTTCGCATCCATGGTTTGTATGCGGGCATCAAACTTTTTAACATTGTTGATAAAGGGTAACTTAAAATGGATGCCAGGTTCATAATCGTTTTTGACGATTTCACCGAGTCTAAATTTTATCGCTTTTTCAGTTTGATTAACGGTAAATACCGAGGTCATAACCAAAAGAAATAATGCCGCTAGACCTAATAAAACTTTATTGACTGTCATTGACGTCCCCTTGCTTCACGTGCGCGCGCGACGGGATGGTCAACGGCTTGTTCTTGAATAGCGGCAGGTTGAGCCTGAGGTTGGTCGCTGCTGCCAGTGGTTGGGGCTGTCGAAGTAAGTGCCGTTGATTGGCGCTGCGTTATCATTTTATCTAAGGGTAAATACATCATATTATTTCCGCCTTTAACATCGACCATGACTGTATTGGTGCCAGACAAAACGGCTTCCATAGATTCGATGTAAAGACGCTTGCGAGTTACGTCGGGAGCTTTGCTATATTCAGTCAGTAGTTTTGTAAAACGATTCGATTCACCTTCAGCCTGAGCAATTACTTGTTCTTTGTAACCTTCGGCTTCTTGGATTTTTCTTGCTGCTGCGCCTCTAGCTTTAGGTACTACATCGTTTGAATAGGCCTCTGCTTCGTTAATCAAACGTTGCTGATCTTCACGAGCTTTAATGGCGTCTTCGAACGAGCTTTGTACTTGTTCAGGTGGTTGTGCATCTTGTAGATTGACGCTAGTGACTTGTATGCCTGATTGATAGCTATCCATAACATCTTGGATTTCTTTTTTAATCAGCGTGACAATTTCACTACGACCTTCGGTTAAGACAAAGTCCATTGCGCTGCTACCTACTACGCCGCGTAAGGCACTTTCAGTCACCTGTTTTAGCGTGATGGCAGGATTAACTACATTAAAGATGAATTGTTTGGCATCTTTAACTTGGTATTGAACTGCTAGTCGAACATCTACATAGTTTTCGTCTTTAGTAAGCATTAAAGCTTCTTTGGGAACAGAGCCAGTGACTTGTTCACTGCCACCACTCCGGTAACCAACCTCTATATAGCGTTGTTGTTTTACATTGACGATATCAACTCGTTCAATAGGGCTAGGTAAGTGCCAATTTAAACCAGATTGGGTGGTGTTGATGTATTCTCCAAAGCGTGTTTCGACACCATGATTTCCTTCGTCAACAATATAAAATCCACTTAAGCCCCAAATAGCAAATACACCGCCCGCTAAAAAGCCTAAGCTTTTCATGGAAGCTCCAGACGTAAAAGGATTGGGTGAATCTTCATTATCTTGGTTGTTATTGTTTCCACCAAGAAATTTAGTTAATTTTTCTTGTATAGAACGTATAGCTTCATCTAAATCAGGAGGCCCTTTTTGGTCACCTCGACCACTCCAGGGGTCTTTTTTATCGTTGCCAGGCTCATTCCAGGACATGCTTATGCTCCGTTTGGATTACTAAATTAATTATCGCGCTAGATATTGGTGAGTATTCTATCGCAAATCTCTTAAAAGGCGAAAACCGCAACAAACAGGCCTAAAATTAGGACTGTTTATTTCGTCGTTTATAGTCTGGTGTTATGCTTCTGCCTTCAGATATATTTTCAGTTTTTACATCTTTTAATAGACCTAAATGCCTAGCATCAATTTCAATGACTAGTTCATTTGCACCGAAGTCATCAATATGCTCGTTAATTATTTTTGCGCAAGTAAATAATTTTGCTCTGATGTGACTTTGGTCGGGACGTAAATAACAACGTATTTTTTCTTTAGTCGTTGAAAATAATTCCGCTAAAACTTGAAATAGCAGCTCTATGCCTAGGCCTGTTTCGGCAGATAACCAGACTCGAATGACATTGCCTGATTCATCTCTATCAATATGTGGTTGAACATCATCTAATAAATCAATTTTATTATAGATTTCAATTTGCCTGACTTTGTCGGCATCTATGTCTTCTAAGACAAGATTAACTTGCTTAATAATTTCATCGCGGTCTTCACTATGCGCATCAATAACATGCAGTAGTAAATCCGCTTCACTTGCTTCTTGTAGCGTCGATTTGAAGGCCGCTACTAACTCATGCGGCAAATGGCGTATGAAGCCTACTGTATCTGCCAAGATAATTTCACTGCTATTAGGTAATTGACAGCTACGTAAGGTTGGATCTAGCGTGGCAAATAGTTGATCTGCAGTGTAAATGTCAGCGCCTGTTAGAGTATTAAAGAGCGTCGATTTCCCTGCATTGGTATAACCCACCAATGAAATAGAGGGGATTTCAGCTTTTTTACGTTTGCTGCGTCCTTGATGCCTTTGTTTGTCTACTTTATCTAGGCGCTGCTGAATTTGCTTAATACGCAAGCCTAATAAGCGTCGGTCGGTTTCTAATTGAGTTTCACCGGGACCACGCAAGCCGATACCGCCTTTTTGGCGTTCTAAATGTGTCCAGCCTCTGACTAATCGAGTTGATAAGTGTTTAAGTTGTGCTAGTTCAACTTGGAGCTTACCTTCAAAAGATTGCGCGCGCTGCGCAAATATATCGAGAATCAAGCCGTTTCTATCAACTACACGAACACCTAAAGCTTCTTCAAGATTTCTTTCTTGACTAGGTGCAAGCGGATGATTAAATAAAACAACGTCAGCTTCATAGCTTTCAATGGCTGCTTTAAGCTCTTCTAATTTACCTTTGCCGACAAAGTATCTTGAATCGGGGCGTTTGCGACTACCAGTGATGACAAAAACAGGGTCAGTTCCGGCTGATTTAGCCAGCTCTTTTAATTCTAAAAGATCTTCCTGCCCAGAACGAAAAGTGAGGTGAACGAGTATAGCGCGCTCACCTGAATCGGGACGATCAAACAATAAAATACTCCATAAAAGTGAAGGTGCTTAAGATGCTCAGTAAATCGGCACGTTGTTATTCTTCGTCGACGACGGTGTCTTCGCGTATCATTTTGACGGCTTTGCTTGGAACTATCGTCGAGATGGCATGTTTATAAACCATTTGACTGATAGTATTTTTTAGCATGATTACATACTGATCAAATGAGTCGACTTTTCCTTGTAGTTTTATACCATTAACAAGAAAAATTGACACAGGCGTATGTTCTTTTCTGAGAGTATTTAGAAAATTATCCTGTAAATTTTGACCTTTTGACATCCGACTTCTCCTTGTTGTTCTAAATTAAATGCTGCCTAAGATAACTGTAATTTCAGGTCAATACAAATTAAACTGGAATTGTTATTTTCTGTTAACGCTATTCTATCAATAGATGTACAGAGTAGTTGCTATTTTATGTGGGTTATTTTTAATTTAACGATCAGGTGTCGGAAATCTTCATTAGATAGTGCATCATTTAATATCAAGCGCGCTTGTTTAGGTGGAGTAGTGCGTGGGTGTAGTTGTGGACTCTCTTTGTAATGCAAGAAGAGGGCAAAAGTGGTGACAACTGTAGAGCTTAAAATCTCAATAGAGACTAAGTCATGGTCTTTTGATATTTGCCAGCCTAAGGCTTCAGTATGCTTAATAGTATAATAGTCATCTTTTAAGCGCTTTACCGTCAAGTAGCTATGCAGGCAGATGATTATCACTAATCCCAACTTAAACAATAAGCCCGAATCATTAGCAACACTGGCGGCTAAAGCTAAGGCATGAATTAAAATGATCATCAGCTTTAATCGCTGAGAAGGCTTAATGGCTAGTAATAAGGCTGGTTCAGAGTGTTGGAGCATAGTTTCGCTTTCAAGGTTTATCAGATGATGTTAAAAAAGTAATTCGTTTGTTGAAAGTTTTCTTAGAGACTTAAGTAACATTTAAAACTACTTCGATTAGCTGCTTTCGCCTCTCAGTCTGAGTTGCTATATAATTAAACGCTATTTTAAAATTGACGTTGCCCTTATGAATCCCAACTGGAAAAACTTTCTACTCAGTCAGCAAGCGCATTTTGCAAGCGATACCACTATTAGCTTTGCGCCTAGTCTAGCGCATAACGACAAAGCACTCTGTCCTGTGTTGCATTTAGGAGTATTGGCGATCAGTGGTGCGGATGCAATTCGCTTATTACAGGGACAAATAACGTGTGATGTGCATGAGCTGACAGAAACAAAGAGTAGCTTAGGTGCTTTATGTAATCCTAAGGGCAGGGTGATAACGACTTTTTTATTAATTAAAAAGGCGGATGTCTTCCTGATGATTTTACCGATAGTGTTGTTGGACGCGGTCAAGAAAAGATTGCAGATGTATATATTAAGGTCGGCGGTTAGCATAACCGATAGTAGTGAACATTATTGTCTGATGGGTTTAAGTTCCTCTGCCTTAGCTACTGAAGCTTTTCTGCATACTCAGCAACAAAACCTTATTAGCATTCAATTTTCAACTACACAAAGTCGACAGTTAGTTATTGCGGAAACTGAGATGGCAATAACCTTTTGGACAGAGCAACTGGCGAAGGGCTTTCAAGCTGAAAACTCCGAACATTGGCGCTATCTTGATATGTTAGACGCTATTCCTTGGTTGTCTTCTGAAACCTCCGAAGAATTCATACCGCAGATGCTTAATTTAGATCAGTTAGGGGGTGTCAGTTTTACTAAAGGTTGTTATACCGGTCAGGAAATTGTTGCTCGTACGCATTATTTGGGTAAAGCCAAGAGAGCTCTGTTCTTGGCT
>CAIVGC010000376.1 GCA_903905335.1 uncultured Methylococcaceae bacterium | reverse complement strand
CTGTTTTAAGCGTCAGAATATCAGGCACTAGACATTATCCTAAGGTTAAATGAAGGAGTGCAATAGCTTCAGCTATTGCTATAAAAACAGCTAAAGCTGTTTTACTCCAAACACACCAATTACAAAACTGTAATCGGCGACCAAAATAAGGCAAATAAAAAACTAAGCCACCAACTTATGAACACCCAAACTGTCACGCTTAGCTTCTAATTGCCATAAATCATAAGCCGCTTGCGCTGCAAGCCAAGACTCGGCACTTTTCCCAAACACCATCTCTAATCGCAAAGCCATTTCTGGGCTAATGGCTGTTTTTCCATTAACCAGAGCAGACACCGTTTTACGGGTAACATTTAAATTTTTAGCGGCTTGGGTAATTGTCAGTTTAAGAGGTGCTAGCCACAGTTCAGCTAATATTTCACCAGGATGTGGTGGATTAAACATACGCATAAAATACCTCACTAGTGATAATCAAGATAATCGACCACATAAACATCACCCTCTATAAATCTAAAAATAACTCGCCAATTGGCCTGTACGGTAACGGCCCAAAATCCTGCTCGATTACCTTTTAAAGCGTGAAGCCTTAAGGCCGGTGAATCAATATCAGTAATAACTTTAGCATCATGAAGAACAGAAAGAATCAAACGCAAGCGTTTAGCATGAACAGCCTGAATACCTGCTTGATTACCTAGAGTAAAGAATTTTTCTAAACCTTTATGTGTGAAAGTTTTAATCATGGTTAAATTGTAACTCATACGGTTACATTATCAACAATAACCCAATGATATTTTTATATACCAGTAGGGGCGTATGCAATACGCCCCTACAGAACATCCATAACTGTTGGTAGTGACGCTGTAGCATTGGTAAGTGGGTGGTTTGCAAATGTTGTCTATTAAGGCCAAAAGGTAGTAAAGCCATTTGCTCCTAAACGCTTTTGCATCCATTCCAGTTTTTGTTTAGCTCTCCAATCAACCAAATGAACGCCACCACCGATTTTCTCACACAACAAATCGGGACGTTGCCCTGATAAAATAGCCGTAAACTGAGCTTCAACCACCACCAACAATTGTGTTAGCAAACTACTGTCATCACCGTTGTCATTTAACTTATCGCCATCACCATCAATACGCGGCAACACTTTAGTCATCAAAAAATCATCCCAAACCGCTTGCAATTCAAGGTCATCGTTAGGCGCAAAACTCACCACCGCTAATAACAACTCATTCAATGCACGATAAGCCAGCTCAAAAGGCGTGCCTTTTAAAACGTCATTAATTTCACATAAGAATTTGATACTTTTTTTGCCATCATTATCGGCAAACACATCACGTAAATCGATTTCTTCTATATTGGATAGTAAAGGAAAACTAAGTGTTTTGGGTTGTATTTCAGGTGCAAAACGCTTATTAAAATCATTAGGATAAAACACCCCAAAGTCGATGGTAAAAGCGCGGTCGATCACCTTACGAGAAAAACCATGCGTGGTTTCATCCATGTTCACCGTGCCAGCGACGATTAAATTGGGAGGTATAGAAATGCCATTATTAAGAAAATAAGCCCAAAGAGCATCATTTTCTTCACCAATCAATTTTAGATCTTTACGTAACTTCTCCTGCCCTATATCGGGCATATCTGCGTTAAGTAACTTTATAGTGTCGGATACGAGCAATGGATCACAGCTATATTCTTCATTCTCCCATTTGCGTGTTTCTAAGACCGACAAGTAATCTGCAAAATATTGCTCAACAGGCGCTAAATTCATTTCATCCAGACACAACCAATAAGGCGTCATCTCGGCAGCGTGTTTACAAATCAGTTTATTGTCTTCTACTGAAAAGAATGCATTCTGCCAAGCAGCCACAATAAAAACTAATAGTTTAGTGACTACGTAACAAGGCCCCTCCAACCCTATTCGTGAAATATAACCTAACAAGTCCGAAGGTTCATGCCAATCAGGTCGTACCGGAATTAAACAGTAATTAGAATCACCTTTATTATGTGCGGCGGCTTGTTCGCGGACAAAACGAGTTTTACCTGTGCCGGAAATGCCAGCTAGTAGTAGGAAAGGTTTGGGTAGTACATTTTGCGAAATAACAGCATTAATAAGTAAACTTGCATCTGGTTTGTAGTTAAAACAGAACTCACAAATTTTATAAATTGTACTATCATATCCAAGTATATATTTATCATGATCAACACCTAATACAGAAAATAGATCATATTTTTGTTCATCACCTTTTTTACGAACGATGTCATCTAAATTAATTTTTTTTGATTCCAAGCCATGAAGAATATCCTCTATTACAATAGTTGGAATAATTCGTAATACACCATTCAGATTATTCCTCTCACCACGCTGAGCATCGGGATGACCGCGAAGATATATAGCGTCATTAGTGACTTTTTCAACCGTGTAAGCGTTAACACCTTTACCAAGAATAGTTCCAATTTTTAAGACCGTTTTCAATGATGGCATAATTTCTCAATATTTTTCTTCAAACCTGCATGTGAAAAGGGCTGACAAGGAAATCCAGCAATCAATACATCGTGATCGGGTATATCTGCCACGGCTATTTTAGTAATATCACCAAAGGGATGATCGCCATGATTTTCATAATAAGTCGCTTGTGCATTCTTCTCAAACTCTGAGGAAAACACACAAACACCACCCGCCTGTTGAAAACCTATACGCATACCGCCTATTCCGGCAAATAAATCTATAAAGGTAAAACGATTGGTTTGCGCGGGTTTAATGGGCAATGTAGGTAGTTTGTTTTTAAAAGACTGTTGATCGGTATAAAGCTGTTCAGCTGTTAAAAGAGCGATTAAATCCGCTTTGTTGATGCCTTGCGTTTCAGCAAAAGGCCTAAAGCCATAAGCCAGTGCATGTAGCCATTGATGCGCCACGGCTTTGGCTTCTGTGCCTTCAGGCGCATAGTTAACAGCGGTAGGCAGCAAAGCCTCTACTGTTCTTTGAAAAAAAGAGTTCATTATTATTTTGGTAAGGACTAAGTTGTTACTTGGTTAGACATGCTGTTTATGACCTACTATAGAGCTAGATCTGAAATTTTATTTAGGCAGTCCCAAATGTACCAAAATAGCTTGTTCAACACCTAACATGTCAGCTTTTGACAAGGTGCCACACAGGCTTTTTAAGCGTATTTTATCAGCCGCCATTATTTGATCAGCCATGGCTTTGCCTGGCTTTCCTGCTAGAGTAACCAATGTTTCACCAGGGTAAACACGAGTGGTGTTGGTGCTTAACGGTATAACAACAACTCGCAGCAAATAGCGGTTAGCCGAATCATTACTAACAATAACAGCGGGTCGTGTTTTACGAATTTCACTGCCTATAGAGGGATCAAATTCTACCCACCAGACCTCACCTCGCTTCATTTGCCATGTCACCGGCAAGCGCGTTAACCCACTCTATAGCTTCATTTTCACGCACTTCATCAGCGGCCATAGCCTTATAGCCAGCATCCAAGGCAGTATCGAGTACATGTGGTCGCAATAAGTCTTCAATGAATTGACTCATTTTACGTTTGCCAATGGTTCTATACAAACCATCGTAAACCGCTTCATCTAGGGTAATTGTCATTTTCTTGTGCATATTAATCTCTTAATACTTTCTACGTATGGTGCACTATAGCATAAATGAAATCTAACAAGTTTGGGTTAACAGCGAGCAGTCTCGATGAAACATAGTGGAATCGAGGAAATAGCCCCCCCCGAAAACCCTCGCAGCGCGTTGCTGCATCGAGGCTACGTTATTTCAAAAAAGAATTCATTTAAAATCAGCCGGATGAAACATAGTTGACTGTAAGCGAGGCGGATCAAAGTCAATATCAGCGCCATCTGGCATTGTCAGTAATTCAGCAATATTGGCTTGTTTTTTATGTTGCTGTATACTCGATGTTCAAGTTTTTGAATTTTCTGTCTCTAACTCATGTAAATATCATCCAGCAGCTCGATACCGTAGCGATGCTGTGGGTTCTAAGCGCCCCAAATCCTTCCCAACCATATGTTTTTCAGAAGGCATTAACTTAAAAACATCGCCAATCAGTTTAGCCACTTCTTTAAGCTTATCCTTAGGATTACTATCCTCTAACAAAGCTCTGATAAATTCTAGCAGCACTTCCATTTGAGATTTTCTTTGCAGGCTGCCTACGGTATACGCGGGCAGTTTGTTTTCTATACGGGCCATCTGCTCTGGGTGAAGGAGAAGGCAATGGTCAAACAACAGACTCAGAATCAGGCCTCGGCTTGATCCCTCTTCATCTAATTGTTTGGCCTCACGCCCCCAGCCTTCATAAAGCTTCCAGTCCTCAAAGAAAACCTCTACAAGCCATCTCAATGTATAGGCTTGAACGATATCCATGGTACGCCACGTCATATCTGTGGCGACTAAATAACGGTAATCGGTTTCGCCGTCATACTTCAAAGCAACGACTAAGCGTTTTTTACCATGTGCGAGTACTTTTAATCGCGCACTGCTGACCGTCGCTTTAACTTCTTCACCACCACGTACCCGAAAAGTAACTTCGACGCCTTTGTTGATGGTATTAAAGTAGGTCTTTAAATTCCTTTTCTTGCCTCTATAATCAATGAGTTGGTTTTCATGTAACTGACTAATAACCTGTTTAATACCAAATATCGATGACGCTTTATCCATAAAAGCTGCATTACCGTACAAAGCATCCGCTAATATGGCTTTGATGTTAATGTCAGCATGAGTATCCTTGAACGCTTGTAGCAGTTGCAAAGCCAATTGGGTTTTTGTGGGATAACGGCTGTCGCGCTCTGGGCGAACAGGACGATCTTTTTTCGCTACCCCCACTTTTTTTAAACGCTTATCTTCTTTAGTCCATATCGTTAGAACAGGATCAGGTAGATAAAATGCGAAGCCTACTGGAAATGTGATGGTCGGCGTGACTAGTAGCAATAAAACCACGGTCTGTCCGTTCACATATCCCCCTGAAATCTTATGTTTTTGCTTATGGACACCATAAATTCGTTTGGTTCGTTTTGAGCGCGCTCGATCAGATTCATCAAGAACCAGCACGCCTTCCGTAATACCATGCCGCTCTAAAATCAATGTCACACTGGCCAATAGCAAAAAATCCCAGATTATTTTGGCTTCGCGAAACATCCATGACAGTGCAGCAATCTTATATTCGCCCAAACTTGCCCGCTCGAACTTCGCCCAACACACTGAATTAGTCAGCAACATCGCTGTTAAACAAAATCCAAGCCAAACTGTTTGCAGGTGCGTCAGTCTGTCATTAGGCTTTAGCTTTCCTAAAGCGACATTTAAATCAGTTACGAACGTTTTTATAAAATCTGCAGTTTCATTCATCAACATAATGCTGAAATACGTAGCAGTTTACACTGATTTGTTTATTCGATTTCTGGTTGTATTCATCAATGTCTGGCGTCAACTTAAAAACTTGAACATCGAGTAATAGGCTCTATTT
>CAIVGC010000375.1 GCA_903905335.1 uncultured Methylococcaceae bacterium | reverse complement strand
TATGACGTTGTTGCTGAGGCATCTTTATAATAGGCATCTTTCCTAAATAAAAATAAAACCGATCAATACAAATCTTATAAGCATCTAAAAAACATCACATTCGTCATCCCGGCATGGACTGCAAAGGATCGAGAGCACATGGATGAACATATCGTATAGTAGAATTCTTATCATGAAACTTATAGTGATACGACCTATTGCCATCCATGGCAACTGGTTTCCGGCAGTCCATGCCGGAATGACGGCTTAGCCACTATGATTCACTTAGAGTCATATTTAGGAAAGATATCTAATCTGGTTAACTTAAACTGGGTGCTTGACTGAGGTGACGCTAGCTACTATAGTTCTTAAGCTCATCAAGAGTGCAGTTCTATTTCATTAATAGCTAGTTTTGGGGATAACGTATGTTTTCAGATAATCTGTTGGGTGTCGTCTGTTTCTTTTTGATTGTTTTAGTGTTTATGTCGTTTAGGATCGTCAAAGAATACGATCGTGGCGTTATTTTCTTTTTGGGTAAATTAACAGGCGAGCGTGGCCCTGGTTTAATCATACTTATTCCGTTTTTTGAACAAATGACTTCGGTGACTTTACGCACCATCACCATGAACATTCCGTCACAGAAGATTATTACTAAAGATAATGTTTCTATCGATATTGCAGCAGTTGCTTACTATAAAATCATTGACCCGCAAAAGTCAGTGGTTGCTATTGAAGATATTACTAGCGCCGTGAATCAAATTAGTCAAACTACGGTGCGCAATGTTGTAGGGCAATTTTCTTTAGATCAATTACTGTCTCAGACTAGCGCTATTAACTTACAAATTAAAAATGTCATTGATGGTCATACTGAACCTTGGGGCGCTGAAGTAACGGCGGTTGAAATTAAAGACATTACCTTACCCGATAATATGCAACGAGCCATGGCTAAAGAGGCCGAAGCTGAGCGTGAACGTCGCGCCAAGATTGTGGCAGCAGAAGGCGAGTTTCAGGCCGCGGTAAAATTGGGTGAAGCGGCTGATATTATCGCGCTGCATCCTGTTGCCTTACAGCTTCGCACACTACAGACTATGGCTGAAATAGCCACAGAAAAGAATTCTACGATTATTTTTCCAGCTCAATTTATGACGACTGTACAAGAGGCTATTTCAACGATAGGTAAAGACAGTATTAATAAATAATATTATTGTCTAGTAGGAAATAACTTGTTTCTGCATGATAGCCTTGGGAGTATTTAAATTTTTAAATACTCTTAGGGTTATTGTTTTATTAAGGGACGCCTTAGTAGTCTATAAATTACTAGCTTATTAAGTAAGTTAGCAGATTTAGTTAATAATGCGCAGGATGTAATTGTTTGCTTATCATTAAGCGTGTAATTATAACTGACGAGATAATAGAGCTTAGGTAAATGAGAAAAACGCCTTTTAAAGGGCTACAGTTAAGCTGACATTTACTAAAACGGGTGTATTGACTTGCTTCATTTGTATATACTATGCGACTTTAGCGAGATTACTCTGGTCACAAGTTGCCAGAAACGCTTAGAAAGAGAGTCTTATAAGCAGTCAATGTGGCTGAGTTATACTTCTTATGAAATTTTTTAAGCCATGCACAACCCGTCCCAACAGGATTACACATGAACAACAGCTTAATGTCAGAAATTACCGGACAAAACGATATAGATCCGGCAGAAACTAAAGAGTGGATAGAAGCGCTGCAATCGGTACTGGAACAAGACGGCAGTGAACGAGCACACTTTCTGATTGAACAGCTCGTTGCTGCAACGCGACATTCAGGATTCGATATTCCTTTTAGTGCCAATACCGCCTACCTTAATACTATTCCCGTTTCTCGGCAGGCTCAATTTCCCGGTGATGCAACGATAGAACAAAAAATTCGTTCTTATGTGCGCTGGAATGCCATGATGATGGTGTTAAGAGCCAATAAGCATACCAACGTGGGCGGACATATCGCCAGTTTTGCCTCTGCCGCAACTCTTTACGATGTGGGTTACAATCATTTTTGGCATGCCGCTTCTGAACAACATGCGGGTGATTTGATTTTTACTCAAGGTCATCTTACGCCTGGTGATTATGCTCGTGCATTTCTGTTAGGTCGGCTATCGCAAGAACAAATGGATAATTTCCGCCAAGAAGTAGATGGTGGTGGCCTATCTTCTTATCCACATCCTTGGTTGATGCCTGATTTTTGGCAGTTCCCCACTGTTTCTATGGGCTTAGGCCCTATCATGGCTATTTATCAAGCCCGTTTTATGCGTTATTTGCAAGATCGTGGTTTTGCAGACACCTCTAATCGTAAAGTGTGGAGTTTCCTAGGTGATGGTGAAACAGATGAGCCTGAATCTTTAGGGGCCATAGGTATGGCTGGCCGTGAGAAGCTGGATAATCTTATATTTGTTATCAATTGCAACTTGCAGCGCCTTGATGGCCCTGTGCGTGGAAATGGCAAAATCATTCAAGAATTAGAAAGTGAATTCCGTGGTGCAGGTTGGAATGTAATTAAGTTAGTTTGGGGACAGCGCTGGGATGCCTTATTTGCACGTGATAAAAATGGTGTTCTGGCTGCACGGATGATGGCTTGTGTTGATGGCGATTTCCAAACCTTTAAAGCAAAAGACGGCGCTTATGTACGTGAACATTTCTTCAACTCCCCTGAATTAAAAGCGATGGTCGCTGATTGGTCTGATCGCGATATCTGGGAATTAAATCGCGGTGGACATGATCCCGCTAAAACCTATGCTGCCTTCCATGCTGCCGTTAATCATCAGGGGCAGCCCACGGTTATTTTGGCAAAAACCATAAAAGGTTATGGTATGGGAGCTTCTGGCGAAGCACAGAATATTTCTCATCAGCAGAAAAAAATGAGTGAAATTTCGCTGACTCATTTCAGAGATCGCTATGATCTTCCGGTTAGCGATGAAGAAATGCATAAACTTCCTTATTTGACCTTTCCTGAAGGTTCAAAAGAATTGGTTTACATGCAACAACGACGTGCTGAATTAGGTGGTCATCTGCCATCCAGAAGGGCTAAGTCGTATGCATTAGATGTGCCTGTACTCAGTGATTTTAAATCATTGCTAGAAGCTACTCGTGAAGGACGCGAAATTTCTACAACGATGGCTTTTGTTAACCTACTTAATATTCTGGTTAAAGATAAAAACATCGGTAAACGTATTGTGCCGATAGTGCCTGATGAATCAAGAACCTTTGGCATGGAAGGTATGTTTAGGCAGTTGGGTATTTGGTCTCAAGTGGGCCAGTTGTACACGCCACAAGATGCTGACCAACTGATGTTCTATAAAGAAGATAAGCATGGTCAAGTACTGCAAGAAGGTATCAATGAAGCGGGTGGCTTATGTGATTGGATTGCTGCGGGTACCGCTTATTCAACTCATAATGTACCTATGATTCCGTTCTTTATTTATTATTCCATGTTCGGTTTCCAACGAGTGGGTGATTTAATTTGGGCGGCTGCTGATCAACGTACTCGTGGCTTTTTGATGGGTGGTACAGCCGGTAGAACTACCTTGAATGGTGAAGGTCTTCAACATGAAGACGGCCATAGTCATTTGATGGCTGCTACAGTGCCTAATTGCGTCTCGTATGATCCTACTTATTCTTACGAGTTGGCGGTCATCATACAAGACGGTTTACGTCGTATGTATGTAGATCAAGAAGATATTTTCTATTACATCACTGTAATGAATGAGAATTACAGTCATCCAGCGATGCCTAAGGGTATAGAGTTGGATATACTCAAAGGTATGTATAGTTTCCGTGCCGGCGACGAAAGTAAAGCGCCAAGAGTTCAGTTATTAGGTTCAGGTACTATTTTTCGTGAAGTTGAGTTTGCAGCTGAATTGCTTAAAAACGATTGGGGTGTTGAGGCTGATTTATGGAGTTGCCCTAGCTTTACTGAGTTGGCGCGTGATGGCCAAACCTGTGAACGTTGGAACCGATTGCATCCGACTGAGCCAGCAAAACAATCCCATGTCGCTAATTGCTTAGCTAATACTGTCGGCCCTGTTATTG
>CAIVGC010000374.1 GCA_903905335.1 uncultured Methylococcaceae bacterium | reverse complement strand
GGATGTGATGTTAGTGTTAGTTATTATTTTATTAGTAACAGCGCCCTTATTAACTCAGTCGGTGAATGTGAGTCTACCAAAAACCGCTGAAACGGTAGCCGATGTTAAGCAGCAGCCTTTGCAATTAGGTATAGATGCACAAGGCATTATTACCGTTAATAAAATCCCACAAGCCGATTTAGGGGCTTTAGAAGTGACGCTAAAAAATGAATTAGCTAAAAGTCCTGAAACCGGCTTGCATTTATACGCGGATCAAGCCGTTGTATATGCCAAAGTGGCTGAAGTGATGGCGACGGTACAACATGCCGGCATTACTAAAATTGCTTTTGTTACGGTAGAGAAATAAGCCTTCATCTAGTTAAAGGCAGGGTAGGCTTAGTCACTTATCCTGTTTTTAATGTCTGTATTTTCGCATAAAGTCGCCTTGACTTTCTTGGTTGGAGTAATATCATATGCGATATGAATATACCCCGTGTCGTTTTAGATACTAATGTTTTAGTCTCAGCATCCCAAAGCAGAAATGGTGCTTCGTTTGCCTTGCTATTGGCACTACAACATAGACAATTTACAGCGTTGGCATCTGTGCCACTGATGCTGGAATATGAAGCAGTACTAAAGCGACCTGAGCAATTGGCCATCAGTGAACCAACTATTGCAAGCACTGATGCATTTCTTGACGCATTGTCATTGTTTATTGAACCCGTAAACTTGCATTACCTTTGGCGACCACAATTACGTGATCCAGCCGACGAGATGGTGCTTGAAACGGCATTAAATGGCCGTGCCGAAATGCTTATCACTTTAAATATTGCTGATTTTATACCTGCTAGTCATTTCCGACTACCGGTGTTGACCCCAGGTGCTTTTTTGCGCCTGCTGCAGAAGGAGAAAACCTGATGACCAACTATGCGCTTCGCGTCCCCGAATCTCTCTTTACTTATGCCCGTAAGGTGGCAGAAGAAGATCATGTATCAATGAATCAGTTTTTTGTTATGGCCATTGCCGAAAAGGTTTCCGCATTGAAGACCGAGGCCTATTTTCGTGAGCGGCAATCTCGAGGTGAGCTTAATGCTTTTGACACTTGGCTTAAAGCTAGTGCCGATGTAGAGCCTATGGCTGGCGATGAGCTGATTTGACTTGGCTTTATCTAAACTCGAAACCTTGTAAGAAATACCTAGGAGCAACGGCACGATGACTATCGAATTATTAATTAACTTTGCGGTGCAGATTCTTGGTACAGGAGCCATATATTTTCTGGCTTATCAATCGTTCCAAAAACGCCGCATACAGTTAGGCGATGAACCGACCTTACCTGAATATTTTGTCCGTAGAAGCACCTACTGGATAGGGATGGCATCTTACTGTACGTTAATGGCAATATTTTACTGTTTACTTACTTGGCTGTGGTTGCCTTTGGAACCGCTAGTGACGCACGTAGTTAAAAACCTTCGTTCAGGGCAGTTAGTGAGCCTACTTAATGGTTTAGACGGAAATACCATCATACCTTTGATTGCTGCTGGGCTATTTCTGTTTTTTATCGCTTGGGAAAGTCGGTTTAATCCCTTGCTTATCTTAAGAGATAGCATCCATGATGCTTTCGCAATTCCGACTAAGGCGGTAGAAGTTTATAACGCTTTAATGACATCAAGATTGTCTGCAATCGATAATGGACTAAAAGCACAAATCGCTGATCGCTTGCTAGTGCCTAGTATTGATTCTGGTGATTTTGAAAAATCCAATGCCACCGTCGAGTATAAATGGGCTAAAAATGGCCTGCTTTTTGATCAGATATTGAGTTACTCCAAGCAATCGTCCTTTCGTCGTCTATTCAGCGAACCCTCTCTTATGTGGGGCGAAATCTGTATCTCCTACAATGCAATGTCCGAAAAAGTGGCTGTTTGGAAAGAAGCAGAACCTCACTATACCAAGACCATCAATCTGATCAAGGAACTCGATCATCTTACCGGTTTGCATTGTCGCTTACTTGCTTCTCTGGTGGTGTTTGGGAGCGCAAGCGAAAATGAGATATGGGAAACCGTGAAGCAACTGGGTGGTAAAGTCCACGAAGCTCGTTTGAAGCATACTTATAAATATGTTCTGCTTTTCATAGCTACCACTACTATCGGGGTCATATTAGGTCGAGAGCTTTCGGTTTCGTTACATAATGCTTTCTTATTTCCTGATAAACCACTCGCGCACTTTGATTACACGACGCTGCGCTGGATCGCCTATGCCATTGCGATCTATGTACTGCCAATAGCGTTAGTGTTTATTTTACGGACGCTGGCTTTTAGGCATCAAAGAGAGCAATCCGATCGATACTATGGCTTCTATATGGCAATGATGATAACAGGGTTTATTGTCAGCACCTCGGCATCTACACTGATTCTCGAATTAACGTTCTACCAAAGAGATTATTTTAGTTTTCTGGACAGTTTCATACAGCATATGCGCTGGGGTATCTTGCCAGCTTTGGTGTGCGGTTTTGTAGCTTATCGAATGGATACGCCAGTGAGTGAATCGGAAGCCTTAGATAAACTTATAATGGCTGCGACTTTGCGTTTTCTTGGTTGGGGAGCGGTTGCTGTAATTTTTATGCTGTATGCAACCGATGACTTAACTATTCAAGAGCCGAACTTGCGCTTCACTCTTGTAGGCACGGCTTTCTTCGTGGTCGGTCTCTTAGCGGCCGTTGCCCGTTTCAAGACGGCAATGCAGGAAGATTAGTACTTGATTGCTTGTAACTTTTGCTAGGGTCTTAGGTGACAGATCTTAATATTCCTGTGCTTATTAAATGGCAAAGTCAGGATGGGCTTTATGAAGGTGCTATTTCATGCAGTTCTTATACGGCGGCTATTAAAATTATTGCCAGTATGCAAGTTAGTGAATTTCCCTTAGGTGAGATTAATAGCTATTGGATAGAAAGCAATGCGCCAGAATTAACGTTTAAAGTTACGCAAGATACCTACAGCGATAAGTGAGCATTGATTCTAATGTCTTCTAGGTCTACGCGCACCGATATAATGCTTCTGCCAATATTGGTTATTAAGGCTAGACACTAATACTTTGCCGGTCTTTTGACTAGGCGCGTGGATAAATTTATCGTTGTTGATGTAGATGCCAACATGAGAAAAGGATTGCTCGTCAGTATTGAAAAACACTAAATCACCGGAAATAATGTCATCTTTGGGGATTTGAGGTAAATAAGCCGCCATCTCCTTTACTGTGCGAGGTAAGTTGATGCCTTGTTTTTGGTAGACGTATTTTACAAAGCCACTGCAATCAAAACCTTCTTGTGGCGAGGCCTTGCCATAACGATAAGGTGTGCCTTGAAGGCTAAGGGCAAGATTTGTTGCTGGTGATATTTGTGTACTGGGTTTAATGTCGGGTGTGCTGGCGCAACCAGATAATAAGCTTAGGATGATTAATAATAAGAGTCCTATGGCTGTGCTGTTCAGCTTAAAAGCCCTAAAATTAGGGTTTAGATAAGAAGAGTTATCAATGTCTGCTGCTACTGTATTCATGAGAATTTAGGGCTCTATTTGAATCGTAGTGGGTGAATCGTCATTCCGGCATAGACTGCCGGAAACCAGTTGTTCATGATAAACACTCTAACTACGACAGGTACATCCTTGTATTCTGGATCCCAGCAGTCCATGCCAGGATGACGAATAGGGTGTTTTTCAGGTATTTATAAGTGTGTAGTTATCGGTCTTATTTTTATTCTAGTTCACATAGCGCCGAATTTAGCTTAACCATTGCTGCTGAAGTTTATCTTTATTTAAGGCTAACCACTGTAAGGCTATAATCGGAATCGCTGATTCGATTTCATTATTTTCTAGCATTACAAGGGCATCTTTAAAATTTACTGCTCGTACTAAGATATCTTCATCTTCGTGATCAAGTCCATGTATGCCGCCTACTTGAGTGCTATCCACTTTGCCACAAAATAGGGTAATACGTTCGGATGCGCCTCCGGGAGTGGTGTAGAACTCATTAATGACCATTAATTCTTGGATTTCACAACCCGCTTCTTCCATAGATTCACGGTAGGCGACTTCTACTGCGGTTTCACCTTCTTCTATGGCACCTGCAACAATTTCGACTAGCCAAGCTCTATCGGGTTGTATAATAGCCCCCGCCCTAAATTGCTCGATTAATACCACTTGGTCGGTATGTGGATCATAGAGTAAAACCGCAACAGCACTGCCACGCACAAATAATTCACGGCTAATTTCTGCGCTCCAGCCACCCGCATAGAGTGTATGCTTTAAGCGATATTTTTCCATGCGGAAGAAGCCGTTATAAAGAATTTCTTTGTCTAGGATTTCAAATTGTTTACTCATGGCTTACCTTGGTAAGAGGCTTTATAGATAACGCCTAATTTGTCATCACTAATTAATAGGCTACCGTTAGGGAGTGTTAAAATATCTACGGGACGTCCTATCACCTCACCGTCTTTATTGAGCCAGCCACTAATAAAATCTTGCTCTGAAATAACTTGGTCGTGGTTGAATTTAAGTAAAACTACACGATAACCTTGTGGCTCGGTACGATTCCAAGAACCGTGTTGCGCAACAAATAACTGGTTTTTATATTCTGCAGGAAACTGTTGTCCTTGATAAAAGCGTAAACCTAAAGGTGCGATATGGGCTTTAAATTTCCAAGC
>CAIVGC010000373.1 GCA_903905335.1 uncultured Methylococcaceae bacterium | reverse complement strand
GCATCTGAAAAACATCACATTCGTCATCCCGGCATGGACTGCCGGGATCCAGAGTACATGGATGTACATATCGTATATGTAGAATTCTTATCATGAAACTTATAGTGATACGACCTATTGCCATCCATGGCAACTGGTTTCCGGCAGTCCATGCCGGAATGACGGCTTACCCACTATGATTCACTTAGAGTCATATTTAGGAAAGATATCTAGTGTTACGTTAAGCGGCCTCCAACCTGCACTAAACAAGCTTGAAGCCGCTCCCAATAATCTTCGCCTTACTCCAACCTTTCGCGGCTCTATTTTTTTTCGCTTTAAAATCAAGTGTAAAATTTTTTGACACTTTTCGGCTATTACCAATAATTATAGATGCCAATAAGCTCAGATGTTGCTGTAAAATTATCTGACAGCTCCATCAATCATGGCTTCATTTTAATGGCTACCAATTTAAGACGGGACACTAGCTTAATCATTCACTTTTAAACAGGGCTCTTCTAAGCACAGACAAAGGACGAAAGGCAAAGGGTTAAGTCTATTACCTATCACGCCTGAAGTTGCTAGCCTCCTAGGCTTAGTCTTTCGCCCTGAACCTTTCGTCTGCACTGAAGCTGTCCCGCTTTAAGTTGGTAGCCTTTTTAATGGAGCTTATGGCTCTACTGCTTAGTTACGTTTGTTATGGCGACGCATATAACCTAAGCCCATAAAACCAACACTAAGTAGCAACAATGTCGTTGGTTCAGGAGTTTGGGCAATGTAACGACCTGTGTAGCTAACAGTGTCGGCGGTTGAATAACCAGTTCGACTTGCTGAGAAGCTATACAGATATTGAGTACTTCCAGCATAAGTAACCTTAACAGCTTCACTGGCTTGAGAATTTGGTGGAGCAGTTACGCCTAACAAGTTAGTAAGGTAATCGGCGGGGTTGAGTAGGCCGTCTTGACCGACAACAATACGACCATTAACTAGATCTATCTTAGCAATGCTGGGGTCGCTGGCTAGTTGCCATACAGTAAGAAATTTAGTGACGGCATCACCCATTTGCGTAGAGTTTAAAGTTTTACCTACAGACTGCGCTGCTGCTGTAATATAACTTTTAATTAATGCATCACCGTTATCTGTCCAGTCTGTTTTCAAAAGGTTACTAAATATTGCTTGCGTTCCGCCAGCAAACGTAACAGTCAAAAACTTTTCAAGGCTAGGCTCTGAGGGCTTGCCTAATTGGACATTACCGACCCTAGTGTTATTCTTTAATATGTCATCTACAGCAGCTGGAGTAGACGGTTGTTTTGTTAATATTCCCGTTGTTTGTCCTACAGGTAGTTCGTAAATGGTGTAATTACCGGTGCCGGAAATAGCTATGTTGTTAATGAGAGTCGCTTGTGCCCCAAAAGGCATTAACAAAGCTATGCAGGTACCTATTGAAATAATTAATTTAGTATTAGAAGTCATGATGTCCCGCTCGCTATATTAAATAATTGAGAATGTATGGTAGGACTAAATTAATAACTGAAAAACTAATGTCTTAGTCTGATTTATTATTCAACTCTAGCCCTAATTAATAAAAAGCAATTATCAGACCACTTATTTTAATTAAACAGTTATGATATTTTTTT
>CAIVGC010000372.1 GCA_903905335.1 uncultured Methylococcaceae bacterium | reverse complement strand
TGATAAATAGTCGGTGATCGCGTGCTTGCCTATTAGATGGTCGGTAATAGAGTCGCTGATTAATAGTTCGTAACGCCCACGCGGTGTTAGATGAAAAAAACTATAAAATTCAATAACGCCGATGATTTGGGTGCGTTCTATGTTTAATAAACTTGCCAGTTGCTCTATGGCAGGCTCTGGAATGTAATGATAATGAGCTTGTATAGCATGCAGTATGCGCAATAAATGCGTAGCTTGATTGTGATTTTCTTCTGCGATATTTTTAACAAAGGCTTGCATGTTAGCTCCTATACATAAAAATGGATGATTAAAAACTCGAGTGTAACTTTATTAAAAACTGCTAAAGCCCCAGTTGGGTTGCGTCTTATTTGCAACCCAACAATCATTAGCGCCCTGTTGGGTTAACGGTGAAGTTGTTAGCGGAACCTCGTATGAAAAATTTTAGTTATCCATTCAAGGTAAGGCAATAAAAGCATTGAGTAACTTGATGACTTTAACCATACCTACTTGTAAATGTTGTTCTAACTCGGCCATAGAGATTCCCCCTGCTCCTTTGCCGGCCGCCCAGTTGGCGACCACAGCAATCGCAGCATAATCAATACCTAATTCTTTGGCCAGAGCGGCTTCAGGCATGCCGGTCATACCAACGAGATCGCAACCATCTTGTTGCATGCGTTTGATTTCGGCGCTGGTTTCTAATCGTGGTCCTTGAGTACAGCCATAAGTACCAATAGGGCTAATTGATATTTGTGCATTAGCGGCGGCATTAATTAGGGCTTTACGTAAGTTGGGGTGGTAAGGGTAGGTAAAGTCAATATGGGTAACAGGGTGATTCTTATCATCAAAATAACTATGTAAGCGTCCGTGACTATAATCAATGATTTGATCAGGTATGGCGATATGCTCAGGTGCCATGGCTGTGCTAATGCCGCCTACAGCCGCTACAGCAATAATACTTTCAACCCCTAATTGCTTAAGCCCCCAAATATTAGCGCGATAATTAATTTTGTGAGGCGCTAAGGTATGAGGATTACCATGTCTTGCTAGAAAGATGATTTTTTGATGGTTAAGTTCGCCAGTAATAAACTCAGCTGAAGGCGCACCATAAGGCGTATTGAGTTGTTCACGTTTGATAATAGTCAGTTCTTTAAGTTGGCTAAGACCGCTACCGCCAATAATCGCTAATGTGGTCATTGCTGTTCCTCTTGATATTCTTTGCAGGCATAAATGCCAGGTGCATTGCGTAAATAACCCTTGTAGTCCATACCATAGCCGAATAAATAACGATTTTCTAGATTGAGACCGATAAAGTCAGCGTAAATGGGTTTGCTATGCCCCAGTAATTTGTTGACTAATACCGCGCTATAAATAGAAGTTGCTCCATGTGCTAGACAATATTCATAGAGAGCCGCAAGAGTGATGCCTTCGTCTAATATATCATCAACAATCAATATGGTTCTGTCTTTAATAGATGTTTGTGGTGTATTAATCCATTCAATAGCGCCACCGCTAGTTTTGTTATGATAACGGCTGGCGTTAATGCTGTCCAAAGTGAGTGGTATTGTGAGCTTAGGAAGTAACTGGCCAGTGAAAACTAAACCGCCATTCAAAACACAAAGTACTAAAGGATTGCGATCAGCTAGTAGACCATTAATTTGCTCGGCTATGTGCTCGATGGCGACAGCTATTTGTTGTTCGTTAACCAATAAGTCGGCATGCGCTTGAATGGCATTAATTTCTTTAAGCATACCGTTCTCGATGTTTTTTAATGAGTGCAGTAGTTTCTTGCCATAGACTGGAGTTCATTAGTTGCGTTCTATCTAATAGTCTTTGACCTTGCATATGCATTAGACGCTGGGTTCTAAGAGGATCGTTAGTGACTGGCAAAGCTTCTAGTACTTGTTCAGCCGCTAGTGGATTATTACAGACTAACAACATATCACAACCCGCTTGTTGGGCACGTCGGGCGCGTTCAGGAAAGTCACCTGCAAAAGCTGCACCGGCCATACTTAAGTCATCACTAAAAACCACACCCTTAAATTTTAATTCTTTACGAAGTATGGTTTGTATCCAAAAGTTTGAAAAGCCCGCTGGATTAGGATCAATATTAGAATAGAGCACATGGGCTGGCATAATGGCCTCTAGACCCTCGTTAATGAGCTGCTTAAACGGTATTAAATCTTTATGGCGTAGACTATCTAAGTCACGTTCATCAATAGGCAAGGTCAGATGTGAATCTAAAGCAATGGCACCATGGCCTGGAAAGTGTTTGCCGGTGGCGGCCATGCCAGCAGATTTCATACCTTTTCTAAAAGAGCTAGATAGTTGAGTGGCTAAACTAGCTTCGGTAGCAAAAGAACGATCACCTATTATTTGGCTAATTCCGCAGTCTATATCCAAAACAGGGGCAAAGCTAAAGTCCACTCCGACAGCTAATAACTCAGCTGCCATTAACCAGCCGGCAGCTTCTGCTAATTCTGGGGCTAGTGCATAACTAGAGGCGGGTGGTAAGCGTGTAAAACCGTTTTGAAAACGTTGCACTCTACCGCCTTCTTGATCAACAGCAATCAGCAATGGGGCAGGTCTTACGGCACGAATACTAGAAATAAGCTCAGTCACTTGCTTGGGATCTTGATAGTTACGCGCAAAAAGAATCACCGCGCCGGTGTTTGGGTGCTTTAGCTTGTCATATTCATGTGCTGCTAAAGTTAAGCCCTCGATGTCCAACATGACGGGGCCTATGATAGATTGATGGGTCATGATTATTAGCGTTTGTGAGGCGTTAGGTTAAGTTTTATGGTTTGATACTGATGTGTATCAGTGTAGTGGTTCATCCGCTTAAGATTATAGATGTTACTTGAAAACGTTAGGATCTGTGTTTATTTTATTTTTTTAGTGTTCTGTTGAATCTAGGTAAACTTTTATGTTGTTTTGAAGGTTTTATGAAAATGCTTGAATTAAATAACATGCGCCGGAAAGTTTCAGGCAGTTTATTGAGAGTTATTGGCGGAGTCTGTAAGGTGTTTTCGGTGTGTTAACGTCTAATTGATATAGCTAAATGATCGTAGGTATAGGTCAAAAATATGTAGGAAATTTTTTGGAGCTGGCAGGCGTAGGTTAAAAATATGCAGATAGTTGTCTTACGTTCGGGGATAACGTCTCTAAATCAGTAAAAATATGCTTAGTTTTTTAGGCAACGTTGCAATGTCTATAGGTGGCGCAAAAGACAGTATTTAGCCTTAGGGTGTGAAAAGCCACGCAGAAATCGCTGCGATAACGACCTCATTATTTTTTTAAAATCGCCGAGGAGCTGTGTAGCATCAGTTAACAATATCCTAGTAGTTTAAGTAAGGTAATGGATGTTTTGTGGTTGACAGATAAAAATATGAGGCGTACTTTATGCTCTAGTTTATTGAGCGAGTAAATAAATCTACTTTAGTCTAATTACAAATATCTAGATCATAAGCTTTAACTCGTACTAACTGCCTAAGCATAGTTAATAGCCTAAGTTTTCTATTAAAATACAATAGCCATAATGCCTTTCTGTTTATCATGACTACACCTACTATTTTCCCCGACTCAGAGCTATTGTTATCAGATTGGTTACTGAATTACAAAACCAAGTTAACTATTGTTGGGGCTAGTTGTGGACTGGGCGCAGCAGAAATTACTGCGACATTAGTGGATGTTGAATATTATATTTTTATGTTGCGAGAGCTGCATCATGGCTTGTTTGATGATACCCATAAGTTTACTGATTATAAACAGCTAATGATCAATGAATGTGCTTGTGGCAATTTTGTTCCTCTCTTATCTTCAGACTTTTCTAATATGCCACCTGCACCAGTGCCGGGGATACGCAAGCGTTTGCTTGAACAAATTGCGCGTATTAAGGCTAGTTATCATTACACTGATTTTATAGGACATGAACTGGGTATTAGTTCGGAGGATGTTATCGCAACTATAGCTTCAACTAAGCAATTTATTGGGGTCGGTAATCGAGTTCGTAAAGATATAGTAAGTTACGATTATGAAGGTGTTTGGATAGAAAGCCATCTTAATGGTGCTGACTGGGCTTTTTTTTATGAATGATACGTTCGGACCTTTTTAAGCATTTATTTTAATTATCTACTGATGGCTTGATTTAGATCAAGAGCAACTTTGTTTAATAATGCAAAAATAGCTTCACCCAAACAGAGGGGGGACAAAATCGATTAGAACTTAGCGATTTTATGTTTTAACATTAAATGAGAGAAGATTATGAAAACAGTTAGCCATTTATTATTGTTAGTTATCGCCATCATCAGCCTTACTGCCTGTGATTCAGGTAAAGGTCCTAGTAAACCAGCTTCTACTCTTTCTCAATCTAGTATTAATAAATAACGTTTATTGAATACTGTTGAACAGATATTAAGTTTAATGTTGGGTTGCAGCGTTTCGCAACCCAGCATTAAACAGCTTAATAAGTCAATTATCCTCAGCTGTTTTGATTCGTAGTTAACTGCGAATCAATGGCTATGACAAGGCTCTATGACGGCTTGTAATAAACTAAGGTCAGTAATTTGAATGGCGCGTTGATTAACGGAAATAATGTTTTCTTTGCATAGCAAAGTCAATTGGCGACTAATGGTTTCATTGCTGAGCCCCAAAAAACTAGCAATATTCTGCCTAGGCATACTTAGATTAAAGTGGGTATGCGAATAACCCAATGCCCCATATCGCTTTGACAACATCAACAAAAAAGTAGCCACTTTTATTTTGGCGGAATTATTGCTGAGTAGGAACATTTGTTCATGATTTGTGGTAATTTCTTTACTTAATATTCGTGTTAATTGATATTGTAAATTAGGTATTTTTGCACATAACTCATTTAGTCGAGTCAGCGGTAACTCACAGACTGAACTGGTCTCCAGTGCATCTACCGAGCAGGTAAAATTCCCATCAAATAAAGCATCTAAGCCAATTAATTCACCAGGTAGATAAAAGCCCAGTGTTTGTTCTACACCTTCAGTATTAATTACAAAGCGTCTAAAAGAGCCGGTTTTAACAGCAAATAAACCGAGACATTGCTCGTCTTTGGTAAATAATAATTCGCCTAAGCGTAAAGGCCGTTTGTTTTTAATAATGATCTCTAAGGTTTCTACCTCATCAATTTGCAAACCAAAGGGTAGGCATAAGTCAGATAGTCGGCAGGTTAAGCAGGTGGTCTTGGGAGGTGTAGGAGTCATCGCAGTTAATCTCTAGACTGTTGATTAAGTACGCTTGGCAGCGAATCGCGCCAACATTAAATCGAAGGCTGTTTTTATCTGAGCAATATAAGGGTTTTTATAAGCGTAGAGTTCAGTTTTTTCATCATGGACCCGCATGGTTGCATTCATTTCAAAGACGATAACTTTTCCCTCAGAGCTGATAGCACAATCAATCCCACAAAAATCTAAACCTATCACTGTTGCAGCAGTACGTAAGGCTTTTAGTTGCACTAAGTTAAAAATTTGCTGTGGCGCTTTAAGAAAACTCTCTTCTTCTTGACGCATCCAAGCTTGGTTGCTCATGTCAGTGCGAAAATGGTGGACCATCCAGTCATCATGTATGGCTAGATGATAGGGGAGTAACTCATCATTAAGGCTGATCAAACGATATTTTCTAAAGTAGCCATCGGCTGAACGATAATCCACATACTGCGTTAAATAATAATAGGCATCAGGGCGCAAGCTGACAAGCTCAATGAGGCTTTGCCAATCATTACATTTAATAAAGTCATCACCACCATGGCAGTCGGCAAGACGAACTAGTACGGGGAGTGTGTAACCTTCAAGATTTTGATCAGTTACCGAGGAAATAAGGGTAAGACCTTGAAAGCGTAAAGTTTTGGGGATATGCAGATCGGGAATAGCTGTTAAGCGTTCAGCTACCCTAGCTCTATCAGTCTCCATAACCTTTCTAGGATGATTGACGGTCGGGAGCTTAAGTCGCTCTACAATATCCAAAGCTAAAGGTAATACGTCTTGGTCGCTATCGGCATCGGTAAATAAGTTAATGATTACATCAGCATGAGCGCGTAAATAATCAACATCAACATAAGTGTCAGGAATTAAATAATATAGATGCCTGTCATAAGACGATTGGTTAGTCAGATAATCAATAGGCGTGCTAGTTGCGACTGGACTATCGAGTAATAGTGCCGAAAAATCAGCTTGCGCTTGTTTGGCTGGGCTAGTATCTAAAGGTCTTAAAGATTGTGCTTGGCGCAGCATAGTCCAAGCTTTAGTTTCTTGGTGGCTACGCATCAATAAGTTGCCTAAGCTTAAATAAGCATCGGCATGAGGCTCAATGGTAATAGTGCGTTCTAAATATTGAATGGCTTCATTATCTTTGTCGCCTAATTGTTCTAATAAGCGACCTAGATTGCTTAGCGCCAGTGCTGTGTTAGGATTAATTTCTAGCGCATGCAGATAGCACGCTTCAGCTTTGGCGCAGTGCTGTTGATAAGTCAGCAGTATGGCTAAATTAACCCAGACTTCATAAAGTTCGGGTTCTAATTCTAAGGCGCTGCGATAACTATCAAGGGCATTATGATGTCTATTCATAAGGCACAATAATTGCCTTAAATGATTATGAACATGTGCCAGTGCAGAATTAATAGCTAAGGCTTGTAAATAACTAGCTTCAGCTTCATCAAGGCGCCATAAGCTCACTAGGCAAATGCCTAAGTAATGATGGGCATCAGCTTCATTTGGAGCTAATCTTACTGCTTTCTGTAACGGAGTTAGAGCCTCTGTATAACAGCCTATTTCATTAAGAACCTTACCTAAGTCCATAGAGTATAGCCAGTTGGAATGGTTCTTGGTTGCTAAGCTTTCTGCCAAGCTTTTCGCTTCTAAATAACGCCCCTCGTTACATAAAGTTGCCGGTGTATTCGTGGCTTTAGGTCTGGGGATGTCATTGTCGTGTACTAAAAGAGGCATGGGCTAGGAGTAGATTGGACAAAAAGTTATTTGATTATACAGTCTAGCAGATAAATATTATTCAAGCTGAAGCACTATGCCTCAATAATTTAAAAAAGAAAGATTAAATATCGACTTTATAAATTAGACAAGATTCTTTAAAAATCTTGTCTATATTAAAGAAAATGAAAGAAGAAGGACACAATCTCGATTTATATGATGCCTTTAAAAAATTTTATTTTTGCCGATTTAAATAAGATGTTAGGATTTTTCCTAGGCCCTTACATTCAACCAGTTCGCGTTCTTCGATTTCAAAGAAATCTTCAAGTAGCTCTCTTGTTATGGGTGTTATTTGAATTCTTCCTGCTTCAGATGATGATTCCATTCGACTCGCTGTATTGACTGTATTACCCCATAAGTCATAAGAAAACTTGGTAAATCCAATGACTCCAGCAACAACTGGGCCTGAGTTAATACCAATACGCATGTTAATATCGATGTCATTAGCTACATTAAATGCGGCAAGATCCTCATACATTCCGAGAGCCATTTTAGCAACGATTTGGGCATGATCAGGGCGAGGAATTGGGAGGCCTCCAACAGCCATATAAGCATCACCAATGGTTTTAATTTTTTCCAGGCCAATATTTTCTGCTCTTATATCAAAACGACTGAATAAATCATTCAATAGCCTTACTAATTCGGTTGCCGTTTTTTGAGAAGCTATTTTAGTAAAACCTACCAAATCACTAAAAAGAATTGTAACTTCTGGATAGCTTCCTGCAATATTACTTTCGCCCTTCTTGAGTCTTTCAGCAATAGGCTTAGGAAGAATATTAAGCATTAATTTTTCAGTTTTTATCTGTTCAATATTTAATAGTTCTTTTTCATGTTGCAATTGAATAATACGCTCAAAATCTAAGTTTCTTAACCTTTTTCTTTCTAGAGAAGAGAATACTCTCGCTTGCAAAAGCACCGGATTATAAGGCTTTGGTAAGTAATCCTCAGCGCCAATTTGTATGCATTCAATGGTTCGTTCAAACTGTTCGGATCCGGAAATTACGATAACAGGCAAATATTGAAATTCTGGTGTTAATTTGATGATTTTTAGTGTCTCTAAACCATCCAATTCTGGCATTTCCATATCTAACAAAACCAAATCAAAAGCTTCATTTCGAATTTTATCGATGGCATCATTACCGTCTATGGCCTCTGATATATTCGTTATACCAATTAATGTTAATTCTCGAATTAAAAGATTTCGTAAAGTTCTACTATCATCAACAACCAATACTTTCATAGAGCTTAATTGCATTGAAATATTTTGAAAAGATATAGTTAATTCATTATTCATTTCATATGATTCCAAAAGTAACATTTTTTTTATAATATGTAACACGCTCTAATTGAACTGTTTTGAATGACGGATCAAATAAAATAGATTCGGATGACCCTAGCATCAAACAAGATTCTTGGTCTGCAAGCGAAGAATTAATCTTTTTTAGGATTTGGGATTTATTATCTTTATTAAAATAAATTAATGCATTG
Organism: uncultured Methylococcaceae bacterium; assembly: GCA_903905335.1. Classification (GTDB taxonomy): domain Bacteria; phylum Pseudomonadota; class Gammaproteobacteria; order Methylococcales; family Methylomonadaceae; genus Methylobacter_C. The sequence continues at coordinate 2,888 of CAIVGC010000372.1, read as the reverse complement.
CGAAGCAATATCAAATCAAATTTTGGAGAGTGTGGCCAATCTTCTATTAAATTTAAATAATCAAATTCAACCATCTGCCGAAGATCGTTTGTAATTTGATATATACTTGGCGTTAAGTTTCTGAAATATCGCTTAATTTGTGCGTTAGTTAATCCACGATTAATTTCTAAATGACTATAAATACCCAAACGCGCCTTATCTAAAGAAGTTTTAGAAATGTCAGTTGCTTTAATATGTATTTTCCATTTAGATAATTCAGGGAAATTTTCACGCACTAATATTGCAATACTATATGCTTCTTGACCACTAGAAGCAGCGCATGACCATATATTTAATTCTTTAATATTACTTTTTTTTGCTATAAGAGCAGGCAATATCATTTCTGTTATGGCATTAAAAGAGGTGGTATCTCTAAAGAAGCTTGTTTCATTAGTTGTCATCGCATCAAAAGCTTGCCAATGCAGCGAGTTTATTTGATTTGAAGCCATATGCTTAAGCAAGCTGATATGATTAATAAAACCATGCTGCTTTACAATTGTCGAAAGCCTTGAAGAAACTAAATAGCCCTTACTTAAATCCAGAGCAACCCCCGTTTTCTTCTCAAGCATCTTAAAGAAATTCTCAATAACTGTTTGGTCAAATGGATTCATGCCATCTTTCATTTGAGAGTCGCTCTAAACAAAATTTCATCTGAAATTTGATCTATAGGGAGTGTTTTTTCTGCTAACCTTGCTTCAATAATTGCTCTAGGCATACCCCAGATAACGCTGGTTTCTTCATCTTGTGCAATGACTGTTCCATTGTTATTTACAATTTCTTGGGCACCTTTAAGGCCGTCGTAGCCCATGCCTGTGAGGACTACTGCAAGCAGTGATTGCCCATAAACCTTTGCGGCACTTTTGAACAAGACATCTACCGCAGGCCTGCAAGAATTTTCTGGAGGGTCTTCGTTTAAACTTATAAATACTTTTGTTCCACTTCGCTTCAGCACCATGTGAAAGCCACCTGGAGCGATATAAGCAAGGCCAGGGAGCGCTTCTTGCCCCTCGTATGGTTCTTGAACCTTAATAACACTACTATCAGATAAGCGGGAGGCTAATATGGTAATAAATTTAGGCAGCATATGCTGGACAATGAAAATAGGTACCGGTAAAGGTGAGCGCCATGACGAAAAAATATGCTTTAATGCTTCCGGCCCCCCTGTTGATACGCCAATACAAACAGCATCTATAGGATATAAAGGTCTATTTTGAATTTGATTAACGTTAGAGGCTGAAGAATAAGCTTTTGTGTCTAAAAAGGTTATTTTCTCAGGAATAGGAAAAGCTAGTCGTTCTCTGCGAGCGGCACCTCGCTCTTTTATATTGGCCGAAATCACAGAACTGTATAGTGCCTTGATTTTTGGAATCAACGTATTTTCTAATACTTGATAAGCCTCTTCGAAACTGTTGCTATTAATAGGTTTTGTGACGTAGTCACTCGCACCATGCGTTAGCGCATCTATTGTCGTCTTGCTGCCCCGCTGAGTTGTCGTACTAAACATAATTATAGGGAGCGTGGAATTTGTTTTTCTTATTTCTTTTAATGTTTCAATACCATCCATTTCAGGCATTTCAACATCTAGTGTAATTATATCTGGCGTAGTTTTTTTTATGGCCTCTAAAGCGAGGCGTCCGTTAGCCGCAGTTCCTACTACCTCAATTTCATCATGTTTCAGCAATGAAGTCATAATAATCCGACGCATTAATGCTGAATCATCAACGATTAAAACTCGAATTTTTTTTTTAATCGTCATGATTTCACTCAGAAAATTTAGTTAAATTTATTTAATTGCGATTAAAAACTTAGTTGATAGTCCAAGAATAGAAATCTTAGCGAGGTAAAACCATTTTGAGTCAGATTTATTGATCATTTGATAACAATAGTTTGTTTGTGTAACGTTGTGAGCAGGGAAGGGCGTCTCGCCAAAATAGTTTTTTCTGCAGTAAGTTTTCTATTCTCGGACAGTCTACTAGGTTCTTGTTGTAATATTTTAGCCGATGAGCAAATTTACAACCGAAACGTATTAAATTTAATTCATTGATTTTTACTGCTCTGTTGAACCGCAATCAACTTTGGATCCAATATCAAAATTAATCTTTCTGGCAGTTTATAAGCGCCTACAATCATATCCTTAGATATTAAAGAAGAATTACTTGGCGGTGGCTCAAAAGCCTCATCATTCAAATTCAGGATTTCACCAATATCATCAACTAGAAGTGCTGCCAAAAAACCCTCGCATTGAAGAATAATACTTATTGATTCTATTTTATTGGCTTGTATTTGTAGACCTAATCTTTCATACATATCAATTGCCACTACCAATTGTCCACGTAAGTTCATAATGCCGCGTATTATTTTGGGACTTTTTGGCACAGGAGTAATTTCTGAATTCCTATTGACCTCTAAAACATCTGTAGTAGGAATACCAAAATAAAGACCGCCAAGAAAAAAAGTTACTAAGCTAACTGAATGAGTCATGCTGAAAGACTCATGTCAATTTTTGAAGAATCCATATCAATTGCAGCAGTTCTTTCCTTAGCATTTTCCTGTAGATCGCGCATAATCAAAATATGATTAATATCTATGACATTAATTATAGTCTCATTCAGAGTAATGCAACCTAATAAGCCTTTTTGAGGTGAGTTTGCATCATGTAATTTCTTAGATGCATGAATAATGTCATGAACTTTATTAACAACTAAGCCAATAGGCAACTTGTTAACATAATGAACAATAACTGAAAGAGGCTCTCCTTCATTTTTAGAAATAGTATATGGATTCGCACCTTCAATATATTTATTAAGATAGACTAAGGTCATAATCTCGTCACCATACCGAAGCACATC
>CAIVGC010000371.1 GCA_903905335.1 uncultured Methylococcaceae bacterium | reverse complement strand
TATTCAAGAACGGCCATCGCACCAGATAGGCATTCAATAGAATGCAAAGAAGTACACAAACCCGCAAGTTATCTGGCTTGGCGGGTTTTTTATTGTCCAACGAAATGCAGTAAGATATAGTGACATTGTAAGCGGTCAACCGAGCCACATTCAAATTAGCCCTTCAATCTGGCATCCTTTAGTTTTTTAAAGGAGAGCATAAATGACTTCAGAGTCTTATTGGCAAGAATTGATTGAATTGAGCGCATTGGATTAAAGCAATCTGAGTGCCATTATATGCCTGCAAGTATAGGAAATAACACCAATAAGCCTTTAGCAATAAATTCCACAGCAATGGCAGTTAACATTAATCCCATGACTCTAGTCACGACATTGATACCCGTTTGTCCCATGAATCCAGAAATCTTTGGTGCAACCAATAGGGCTATTAACACAGCCAGTGAGACGGATAGAATCACGCTACTCATCAATAAATAATGTAGCCAAGAACTTCCCATATGCCCATAGACAATGGTTGTACTAATTGCGCCTGGGCCACTTAGTAAAGGAATGGCTAATGGCACTACGGCCACTGATTCTTTTTCAGAGGATTCTGCATGTTCTTCTGGGGTATGTCTTGAGCGGTCAAGCGTTGCATGTAACATTGAGAGCCCCATTAACAATATGAGTATGCCACCAGCTACGCGAAATGCGGGAAGGCCAATGTTAAAAAAATTTAATATGGGTTCGCCTGCTAACAATGAAATCTGTAGGACCATAAACACAGCGCAAGAACAAACAATAGCCGTTCGTTTTTTGTCTTTATGTGTACGGTTAGAGGTTAAGGCCATAAAGGTTGGGATAGCGCCAATGGGATTGACTACGGAAATTAAGCCGGCCGATAGTTGTAAGTATTCGTTCCAATTTAGCATGAGTATTATTTAATGGTGATTAAGTGTATTTAAACAGCCGGTTAGCTTAGAATAGAAACTTGCGGTGTGTTAAGAAAAGTTGTTATAACTTATAGTGTATGGCAATACAGGGGATCTTGCCGGTAATAAAAACACAGCTAGTCTGAAAGATAAATGCGATAGTCAATGTTTACCAATCGGGTAACAGCACTTGAGGCATCTGTCTTTTATGGTGATTAATATGAGCTTTAATATAACGAATCAAGTCTTTTCTGGATAGCTGATCATTGTTGTAGAAGAAAATTAATTAATTAATCTAGGGCTTATTCATTGATCTCTGGATATCCAATGCTTCTCTTTATGTTGTCAGAATGCTGCACAATAATGGCATATGCTCTTTCTTACCTAAATGGCGCAAGGAGGTAGGTGCTATAGATAAAGGTCGGCGCTGCTATGGTCAGCATATATATGTTTTTATTGGTGGTAATGAATATTAAGGATTTACATATCAGTCTTAGTGTTTTTCTACTAAGATCATATTTTATTCAGAAGTTAGTTTTGTAACTTGTAGAAGTTCTATAGAAATCAGTAAATCAATGAGGCATCCATAAAAAATTAACATTGTAGATTCATAAGTTTCTGAGTGCTAATCTAATTTGAACAGGTATTAATCGTTGCATAAGTCATCACATGAGATAATGTTGAATTACATGGCGTCCAATATGGAAAAAGTGCAAAAACTTATGGGGCGATTAATACATCATGGGAGTTGGGTATAGATCTCTTTTTTACAGGCATAAAAAAGCCCACATTACATGGGCTCCATCTTGATAGTGTTATTTCAAAAAGACGGCTGCCTAACTAAAGCGCAGTTTTAATGATCTAGCGATTATTGTTATTATTTTACCAGTATGAGCTGGCCACTCCTCCTCATTCATACCCAACTATACGCAACTAAGTTTTCCCCAAAACAATAGAGTTATACTTGAGTGGGGTGAATAGTAAACCATTAAAATAATATTGTCTAATTAATTGCGACAAATTGTCGCACCAATGTTCGTCGATAGTTATCCTGTCGGTTCGACTGGCTTTTTTTAGGCATGAAATTCTGGAAAGTTTAGAATTATTTTATTTGTAAGCGGCAGGGATTGTCGATAAGAAAGAGGGGTTTTAAATATGGCGATATTTGACAGTGTTTTTATTTGGTATCACGAGTGGTATCACGAAACCGCTATTTCGATGTTTTACTAAATATTGAGTTTTGTAACTCATTGAATCAATTGGTCGGGACGACAGGATTTGAACCTGCTACCCCTTGTCCCCCAGAATGGTAAATAGTAGTCCAGCATCGTCCGCAGTTGTTTTTATTATTGTATTTTACGTATAAAATACATGTAGTTATCTTATTTTATTGTCTTAGGGTGTATAATTGTGTTCTTTTAAATTCATTATAAATGGTGCCCCGAGTGGTACCCCGAAACTAGGGTGTGTTTTATTAATGGCAATCAATAAAATTAAGCCACTGTCGTTTAAGCACTTAAAGGCAACAAACGAGGCGCAGCAAATTTCAGATGGCAATAATCTCTATATTCGTGTTCGATCCATTGATGATGGTGGAGCAATATCATTTCGATTTCGTTATTGATTTGATGGAGTTCAAAAATGGCTGACTTTAGAATCAACAGAATTAGCCGCAGCAAGAGTTGAGCGAGATAAATATACAGCAATACTCAAAACTGGCATTGACCCAAATCTTGAAAGATCACTTCAAAAAGAACGTATAAGACAAGTTCAACTTGAAGAGCAGGAGGACATAATAAAGCTTAAAGCTCGGATGACGGTTAATGATTTGTTTATTGAATGGTGTGATATTGACTTAATTAGTGTTTGAACGATAATAAATCATTTAATACAAAACAATAAGTTGCGATAAAATAGGCCATTGAGAATTAAATAACAGCCTATTGGCGTAGAAAATG
>CAIVGC010000370.1 GCA_903905335.1 uncultured Methylococcaceae bacterium | reverse complement strand
TGTTTACTGAAATCGTACTAAAAAAAATTACATTTGATTTTATGGTTAGTTAACTTGACTTTTAATTTACCCACTACGATTCACATAGAGCCAAAATAAGTAACATGCAAAATAATAATCGAGTGCTGGTGTAAAAAGTTTTCATATTAGAATTAAACTCATAAATACAACCAAATTAATTATAGTTAGATAAAAAACTATACCATCATAAACGTTTTTTGGGCTTTTTGACCGATGATTTTGGTTTAGGGTTTTTTGGTGAAGCGTTGCTTGTAGTTAGCGTTATTGCATTGATTACCTTTGCGGCATAACTGACCAAACTTAATCATGTTAATTGGCTCACTTCTATTTTGATACTCCCATTTGGAGCGTCCTTCGGTGATTTTTTCACAAAGCATATTGAAAAAGGTGGTTTTGGCTTTGGTACTGTGGAGTCATCGATGATACTTACCATGATATTGATAAGTTTTGTTGCTTATAGTATACGTGTAGATAAGTACACTATTTAATTTTGAGTAACAGAGTTGTCGGGTTAAGTTTTGCTAACCCGACTTTGTTTTTCCTATTGATAATCGCTTAAAGGCTATGCTTATTTTTTATTAAAATAATAATAGCCGCCAAACTTTCCTTTTAACGTCATGGTTTGGTCGTTTTTTTCAACTAAAGAAAAGACATCGAACCGGCTGTTGCCTACTAAAGCAATTTTTAATTTACCGTCTTCTATTTCATAATTAACCGGTGGTTGATCATAATATTTGCCTTCGCGTGGAATGTGTAAAATGGTAACTTTACCGTCTTTAAATACCCAAGTGTCTTCACGAGTGACCGTTTGTTTATCGGTTAATGAATTGGTCGTGTGTTGAAGTTTCCAAGTACCTTGTATTTCTTCTTTAGCTTTAAGTTCAATATCGGCACTGGCAGTAGCAGTGAATAGTGATAAACTTAATAATAGGGCGCTAATATGTGTTTTTTTCATGATCATTCCTAACGTTAAGTACAGCGGGCAACGGCGAGTGTAGGTCACTCAGGTAAGCGTTGCTATCTTAAATAATCGGCTCACCCCGAGCAAGTTTGGGTAATTTACCCTCCAAACCCATGGCGCTACGCATGACTTTGTTTTTAGCAGGTAATAATCGTTCAGCTAGACCTAAGCCTAAGTTGCGGATGAGTTTTATAGGCAGTATTTCATTACTAAATACTTGATAGAAAACATCCATTACGGTCATCATTTTAAGATTTTCATTCCGACGTAACTGCTCATAGCGTTTTAAAACACTTAAATCACCTAGCGCTAAGCCTTTTTTCGCAGCATCAATCAGTACTTCACCTAAGGCAGCCGCATCGAGTAAACCGATATTAACGCCTTGGCCTGCCAGTGGATTAATCATGTGTGCAGCATCTCCTACCAGTACTACGCCGGGTTTAACATAATTTTGCGCATGTTGACGTTTAAGTGGAAAACTGGCTGCGCCCAGTACTTTATTGACTTGACCTAGGCAGTCAGGGAAGGCGTTCACTAATTCATCTTTAAGCGCATCGTAGCTTAAGCTTTTTAACCGTCTAACTTCGTCAGGTGAGTTATACCAGACGATAGAACCATAATGGCCTGTTAAAGGCAAAAAGGCTTGTGGGCCACTAGGTAAAAAACGTTGCCAAGTGATATCTTGTTGCTCGTAGGCGGTTTCAATATAGATAACCAGCGCGTGTTGTTTATAATCCCAACTGGTAACGCCAAGTCCTACCGTTTGTCTGACCCGTGATTGGCCTCCATCAGCAGCCACCAGTACTTTAGTAGATAACTGTCGCCCATCTTCTAATTCCAGTAAGCTATCTTCACCTACGGAATAGTTGATTTTAGTAATAGTGCTGGGGCAAATCAATTCAATATTGTCAAATTCCTGCAAGCGATCTAAGAGGGCGAGCTGGGTGATTCTATTTTCGACTATATAGCCTAGTTCGGGATAATTAATATCATCACTACAAAACTCAGTATCGCCAGCCGTTTCCCAAACACGCATACGTTTAAAGGGACAAAAGCGTCTAGAGACAACACCCTCCCATGCACCAACCGTTTCCAGTATGTTTTTGGAGGCAATACTTAAGGCTGAAACACGTAGGTCATGAGCTTGTTCAGAACTAAAAGCCTCTGGTGGTGTGCTTTCGATAACCGCAACTTTCAGAGAGCTATTGCCTAAGCTACAAGCGACTGCAGAACCCACCATGCCACCACCGACAATAACGACATCAAATTTATCTATCATGAGCGACTCATCCTTTCGGCATTAATAATAGCTTGTTGTGCTAGTTGACGTTCTATCTTAGCTGCTCGTTTGGCGACTAAAGCTTTAGCAGCATCGGCACCTATATGCGCTTCACCGCGTTGTCTGGCTAATTCCATTTGTTTTTCTCGTTCCATAAAACGGGTTTTTTGTAAGTCGGTGGCCTTATCATAGCAATGCGGGCAACTCACACCTTGCTGATATTTATTATCGGCTTTATCAGCTTCGGTAATGGGTAATCGACAGGCGTTGCATTGATCGTACTGACCTTTTTCAAGTTGTAGATTGACGGTCACACGTTCATCAAAAACAAAACATTCACCTTCCCATAAAGTCTCTTGAGGAGGAACAACTTCCAAGTATTTTAAAATACCACCTTTTAGGTGATAAACTTCGTCAAAGCCTTGTTCTTTAAGATAAGCAGTGGACTTTTCGCAGCGAATACCGCCCGTACAAAACATGGCAATCTTTTTATGCTTGTTAGGGTCAAGGTTTTCCTGCACATAACGAGGGAAATCTCTAAAGCTTTCGGTATTAGGATTCAGGGCGTTTTTAAAGGTACCGACTTGATATTCATAATCGTTACGGGTATCCACTACTATAACATTGGGGTCGGAGATGAGTTGATTCCAATCTTCTGGTGCGACATAAGTACCGACTACACGCTTAGGGTCGATGCCCTCTATGCCTAGTGTAACGATTTCTTTTTTAAGTTTAACTTTGGTGCGATTAAACGGCGGGCTGTCGGTATAGGATTCTTTATGATCGATATCACACAGGCGTGCATCTTGACGCAACCAATTTAGTACAGTATCTATACCAGTACGAGAGCCTGCAATCGTGCCATTAATGCCTTCATTAGCTAATAATAAAGTACCGCGCACTTTTGAAGCTTCCATGACATCATGTAAGGGTTGACGTAAAGACTGAAAATTATCCAAGGTGATAAACTTATATAAAGCACAAACAACTATCGTAGACATTAAAACCTCGTTGCGAACCAGAACGTAAAACTGGAGCAAAAAAAGAAGCATTATACGGCTAGCATCCGAATACCGCTAATAGTTGACGTTTTAGTCAGGGAATATTGAAAGTGACTTAATTAAGCTGCCAGATCTTTCGGCGACTTATAGGATGTGAATCAAATGATTTGCGCACATGCTGCCATTGTCTCACGACATTTTCTATGCCTTTACTATCTTTAACCGTTAGTTCTGTATAGCACTCATTACTACGTACAAAAGCCGCCAAGAATGAACCCATCGCGCGTTGTTGAGTGTGATATTGCGCTAAAGCCTCACGCTTTAACAAGCGCTCAGCTACATTG
>CAIVGC010000369.1 GCA_903905335.1 uncultured Methylococcaceae bacterium | reverse complement strand
CCTTCTAACAGAATATGGGTGGAGGTTAATGAGGACATGGCATGACGCCAGTTGTCTTCGATTACAGGATCGCTTTGGGTGATTTGCACTTCATAACTGCCAGCACCTGGTAGCTTAGCAATGTGAATGTCAAAGCTACCGCTTTTGGCCCCATGGGTAACTCGAAAATCATTGGGTGCAGGTAAGATGTCGGGGTTAGCTCCGCGCACTACGTCTTTGCGCAGGTCATAGCCGGTGGTGGCGAGTATATGTGTATCGCCTTGTGCCACCAATTCCAGATAAGGGATTAAGCTTTTTAATTTGTCGGTTAGTGTTTGCCTTGCGCTATTACGCAGGGCTATTTTAAGGCTGTCATGGCTGAGGGCGGCATGATAGCCGTCCAGATAAGCGTTATAGGCAGCGGTTAATTGCGCTAAGCTGGGAGCTTGTACTACCCAAGGTTCAGGATAATTAGGATTGGCGGTTAAGCTGCTCACAATTGTACCTGACTTAGCTAGAAAATCTGGCTCGCTCAGGCTATCGAAGGTCGTAATAAGTTTGGCTTGCATAGTAATGCTCCTGTGAATTAAGTGGGTAGCCCAAAAAAAAGAGGACCAATATCCCCTTTAGTTAACGCTGGTTTATCAAAGCCATGAGGGTTAATTAAACCCTATTGATTCTTTAAACAGAGTGTTTTTAATTAGTGGCTGATAAAAGCAAGCGTTGAACCTAACTATATTGTTTTTAAAAATAAATACTATTCGTATAAGTACCTATTAAGCACTAATATTTAAAATACGCAGCCTAAGCTGTAAGACTGTTTCTTGCCAGTGATAGTCAATATCCGAGTAAGCATGGGTTTACATCGTTCCCATGCCGGAACGACGATACTTTCTTAACTTAATGGCAGTGACGCCGGAGCGTGGGAACGATAAGAAGTATCTATAAGGCACTATTATGTAAAATAATCAGCCTTAGTCGTATAACCGTTTCTCGCCGGCGCTAATAGATAACCCAGCAGGCATGGCTTTAGGCTTCGATTAAGACAACTTGCTGTCACCATAAGGCTTGCAGGTTACATTATCTTGCTTCGTCGCTATTGCTGGCATTAGCAAATTTTAGGTTGGAGGTGAGGGCTATTAGCGTAGCAGAATGTAAATCAGGCGAGGATAAATAGGAACTTAGCCGGCAAACTTCCGATTTGTTTAACCAGAAATTGCCGCAAAAAATGTTTCAACGGCACTGCTTAGACTATCATTGCCCATTTTATGGCATTGATTGTACATCACAAGCGTTAAAATTGCCGATTCGTCACTTTCGAAGCGCAATCAGGTATCAGTGAATTGCAATTAAGCTTAGACAAATCGCAATCAAGCAGAGGTGAATCGAAACTTAGCCAGCAAGATTCCGATTTGTTTAGCGTGAAATTGCCGCAAAAAATGTTTTAACGGCACTGTTTAAGCTTTCACTGCGCATGTTAGACCTCCTGATTGCGCTTTGTGTTAGATAAGTTTGCAATTTTGAGGCGATGAATGCTTATCGGGAGTCACTGAGTTCAAGTTTGTCGCCGTAAAATTTCTTGTTTTTTTTTGTAACTCCAGCGATTAATATGCCGGAAAAACACCCCATACGTCATCACGGCATGGACTGCCGTGATGGATGTTCATGTCGTAGTTAGAGGGTTTATCATGAAACTTATAGATTGCCTTCCATGGCAACTGGTTTCCGGCAGTCCATGCCGGAATGACGGTTTACTAACGGCTACCAATTTAAGACGGGACACTAGCTTAATTGTTCAATTTTAAACAGGGTTCTTCTAAGCACAGACAAAGGACGAAAGGCGAAGGGTTAAGTCTAGTACCTGTCACGCCTTAAGTTGCTAGCCTCCTAGGCTTAGTCTTTAGCCCTGAACCTTTCGTCTACGCTGAAGCTGTCCCTCTTTAAGTTGGTAGCCGGCTTAACTGCTTGCTATACTGGATTGACGGCGCGATGACTTTTTTAGCTACTGAGCAGATTTTTAATCGTTCATTGATGATATTCCCACTGTAAATACTTAGAACCCAAACATGAATAATCAAGACCAGCATTGGATAGATGCTACTCAAGCATGGTTAAAAACCATTATTATTGAATATAGTATTTGTCCCTTTGCAAAAAGAGAAATGGAGCGAGGCAGTATTTTCTATGCCGTTAGCCATGAGCGAAAAATTAAGACTTGTTTACAGCAACTACTGCAAGAGTGCGAGCGTTTAAATACAGATACTAGCATTGAAACTACGTTACTGATTTATGCCGGGACTTTTAGTTTATTCGATGATTATTTAGATTTTCTAGCGATGGCTGAAGATGTCTTGATTGATGAAGGTTATGAAGGTATTTATCAATTAGCAAGTTTTCATCCTGACTATTATTTTAATGAATCAGATAGGGATGATGCTGCGAATTATACTAATCGATCACCTTATCCGATGTTGCATTTGTTGCGTGAAACCTCTATTGATAGAGCCGTTAGCACTTATCCTGATACGGATGCAATACCCGAGCGTAATGTGGATTTAACTCGTCAGTTGGGTCTTGCTAAAATGAAGACGTTATTAGCAGCCTGTTATCCCCAATTCGACCGTAGTGAATGATTCAATAACCTCAAGCTAATATGGTGCGATAGTCCTAATCGTTTCATAAATTTCATGATAAACACTCTAACAAGCACATTAACATCCTTGTAGACTATAGACTAGTTTCTGGCAGTCTATGCCGGAATGACGAATGGGGTGTTTTTCAAGTACTTATTGGTTTGTATTTATCGATTTTATTTTATTTACCGACTACGATTCACATAGAGCCTTCAACCTTATTTCATGAAATGACTTATGCAACGATTGATGCTTTTTTGAGGGATATTTAAGGTGAATAGGCTACTAAATTCGCCATAAGTATCAATTATTCAGACAAACCCTTAATAAAACTATATCATTATGCGTTTTTTAAACACCAAAAGGTTTTATTATGCAAGTAGCTGACAATACGGCTGTTTCTATACATTACACACTCACTAATGATGCAGGCGAAGTGCTCGATAGTTCAATTGATGACGAAGCCATGGTTTATTTACATGGCGCTGGAAATATTATTTCTGGACTAGAGCAGTCTTTAGTTGGCAAAGTAGCCGGTGATAAATTTAAAGTTCGTGTTGAAGCTGAGCATGCTTATGGTGAACTTTCTGATGATATGATTCAGGTTATTTCACGCGAAATGTTTGAAGGTATTGATGATATTGAAGTGGGCATGCAATTTCATGCTGACGTAAGTCATGGTACAGGTGTCGTTACTGTCATTAGTTTGGATGACACTGGTGTAACGGTTGATGGTAATCATCCTTTAGCGGGACAAGCGTTAACCTTTGATGTTGAAGTGATAGAAGTAAGAGCCGCAACCGAAGAAGAAGCTCATCATGGCCATATCCATGGTGCAGGCTGTCACCACTAATAGCTTAAAGATCAGTGACTTTATCGATAGTTAAGGTCACTGATTATTCAAATAACACCTGCTTAAGGTGGTTTTCATTTAATATCTGCCATTATTTTCTTTAGTTCAGCCAGTACACGTTGTTGTTTTTCGGCTGGTAATTGACTTAAGGCCTGCTCAAATTCAGTCAGACTATAAAGGGACGTTGATGTTTTTTCATTGGCCGTGCTTTGATTGCAATCAGAGAGTACTTGCTTAATCGATAGGTCAGCATTAGTTAATGGCATGGAGCTCGATAACACTGTGCGTATGATGGTGTTGACATGAATAAATAGTGTTTGCCCTGTTAATAAATCCCTTGCAAGTTTTTTAGCGAATTCTTCGGTATAGCCTTTACGCTTAGAATCAGGCAGCGTTTTCATTGCAATTGTAATGGCGGGGTTTTTGTCAATTTGATAATCGATATTAAAGCGACTACTTTGTGAAGTAATTAAGTCATTAGCTTCAATGGTGGCCTGTAAGGTATTACCTTTACAAACCAGCTCTAATCTAAGGTAATCGAATGGGCCGGGCAGGGGTAAGGGTGATTGTGCATAGCTAAAAGATTGATTACTTAAATTGTCGATTTCTTGATGATAACTCCATGTATTGTCTGCCTTTGCGATCAAGGGAAGGCTGGCTAATAACGTTAGAATTAAGCGCTGAGAAAAATTGAGTAGTTTCATGTTCTGGTTCCGTATCAAAGCGTGGTCTGTGGTAGGCTAGTTAATATAAGCAACGTAGCTTAAAGATTTATGGCTGAGTATAGACTGAATGAGTCGACTTAGCTCTTTTATAAGTTACCTTAATTTCTTAGCAGCTACAGGTGAAAGTGTATGCCTAATTAAGGAGTATTATAGAGTGGCGTAGCAGCTATGCGCTCATCAATTTGTTTTGATAATACTTGATAAACTAAGCTATCTAAGGACTCGAAGCGCTGTTTAAATTCGGCATCGTCCATATGTTCGGGTAGGTCCGATGGGTCGGGCATGAAGTCGGAATAGTCTTTGATCTCTGATATTTTCTTTTGAAGTTTGCGTGCACTTTCAGGTGATGAGGTCGCCATTTCACCAAAGCGTGTACCTGCTTTATCTGCTGCTAGATCCACAAAACTAAAGCCACTGCCTCCTTGTGCGTCACTCAATTCTTTTTCTTCACCTACAGCTTTTGAAACTTGATCGTTCATAGCGACAGTAATCGCGGCCGAACCAATAAAATGCTGGGCTAGATCAATACGTTTATATAAAAAAGTCGGGTACCGTTTTTCTGTACTTAGCGCGGCTAAGGGTATTGATAAAAACTTTTTGGTTTCTTTACGATTAACATAATTATTGATGGTAATAATAGCCATTTTATTTTCCTCAATAGCGTTTTCTAAATTAGAGCGCTGGAAGGCCAAGGTAAATAAAGGTTTTAATAGTTCTGCCAGCGATAAACGCCATGCAGAATTATGTTGAGCAACAACTTCAGTCAATTTCTTTTGGTATATATCGATATTGGTATTTTTGCCACCTTCAGCTAAAGCATTTTGTGCTTGTATTAGATTTTCTAAGCTAGAGTAATAGCTAATAGTGACTTTTTGCTGATCGATAATAATACTTTTAATAGGTCGAGTTGCCAGTATGAAATACTCATTGAGTGATGTGTGGCGAATGATATTGTCGATAACAAAGGCAGATAACTTAGCAGGCAATAATAGTTCGCCTGCTTTAAATTTTTTCAAACTAGGTAGTTCATTATTACCTTCATTGCCGAAACGAAAGCTAATATTTAGATATTTACCCAAATAGTTTTTTGGCAAGGTCATTGTTACTATAAAACGTACTATATTATCTTTTAATTCAATTTTGACGGCGCTTTTGCGATAGCGATTAAATAAATAATTAGCAGCTAAATTGATATCAGGCTGAGTTAATTCGATCGTACCTATTTCATCAGGTTTCGTTTTAGAGCCTTCATAAAGGATTTTCTTGGCTCTAATGAGATCATCATGAGTTAGTGTCCAGCCAATGGCTACAGTTGGTGTGTCGCTAATTCCAAAAAAAACCAATAGCACGCATACAATAAGTACAGTGCTTAGGAATAGAGAAACAAGACGTAAAACAATCTTCATAAAGGAAATTAATTTAAGAGAATTCTAGCTTGAATCCCGCGGCTTTAATGTAATCAGCTTCTAAAATCAAGTCAGCATGAGTTAGCGGCGACTGAATTAGCCAAGCGTCAGGGAATTTAAGTGTTATTTTTGAATTTATTAATTGTATATTAAAGGCTGGTAGTTCTTGTTTGGTTCGATTGCGATGTAAAACTACTGCTAATCTTAAGATTAAAGTGAGATAAGGTGCTTCATTATTCCAGGGTGAGGGTAATTCATTAAAAATAGTTTTTGATAATTTACGTCGATGCGATCTAATTATAGAGGCTAGCAATAGTTGGTCTTGGTTTGAAAAGCCCGCTAAATCAGCATTTCCTATGATATAAGCACTATGTTTATGATATTGGCTATGAGCTATATCTATGCCTATTTCGTGCAGATCGGCGGCCCAGTTTAAAAATTGCATACAATTTTCATCGGTAGCCCAAGCATAGCTAATGCTTAATTGGCTTAACATTATATGAATAGTTTTCTTAATGCGTTTGGCGTGTTTTTTGTCAATGTGATAGCGTTTGGTGACAGTACGCACTGTTTCTGAGCGCATGTCATGGTTATAAATTCTTCCTACTAAATCTTGTATCAGACCTTCTCTTAAAGCACCATCAGAAATGGTCATTTGATCAATATTTAGCGTCTTGAACGTGGCATAAACAATAGCCAATCCTCCAGCAAAGACAGCTAGGCGATCATCATCAAGTCCTGGTAAATTTAATTCATCAATATGCTTGAATTGATGAAGGTGAGCAACCAGTATTTCTAGTCCTTGTTTAGTAATGCCATTATTGCTCCAATTATTGGCCTGTAATACTTTGGCAATTGAACGCAAACTGCCCGATGAACCTATCGCTTCATCCCAATTCTTGCGTTTAAAAGTATGTTGGAAAGGCTCTAATTTTTGTTCGGCAAATAAGGTGGCTTTATCAAAAGCTGTTTGGGATAGAAAACCATCCTTAAAAAAACTATTACTCATAGACACGCAGCCCATGTGTAAACTTTCTTTTTCTTGAGGCGTATCATTTGAACCAATGATATATTCGGTGCTGCCGCCTCCTATATCCATGACCAATCGTAAATTGGCATTACTGCATAAACTATGTGCCACGCCTAAGTAGATCAAGCGCGCCTCTTCTATACCTGAAATAATATGGATAGGATGGCCTAGAGCTAGCTCAGCTTTACTTAAAAAGTGTCCCGCATTTTTGGCCATGCGTAAGGTGTTTGTGCCCACTATGCGCACACTGCCGACAGGAAAGTTATGAATTCTTTGGCCAAATCGCTCTAGGCAAGCTAAAGCATTTTGTTGGGTCTTTTCATCTAGTACTAGCTCTGCATTTAATCCAGAGGCTAGTCTGACCATCTCTTTTAGTCGGTCAATAGTTTGTAATTGGCCATTTTTTAGGCTACAAACAATCATATGGAAACTATTTGAACCTAAATCTACAGCGGCTACGACATCAGGGGGAGTATTATTCACAGGGCATCCAATTTGTCTGCGTGGCATGTGAATATCTGATAATATCACAAGGTTTTTTGCTATCCATTATTTCGATTTATTAAAAGTTTATGGCGCTCAATAGGGTGGTTTACCTTATTATCCCACATTAGGTGATATTTTAATGATTGTCATGATGTTTTATGCGTAATTTAACTTATTTAAAGGTTTCCGTTAAGTGTTAGTTTCAGTATGAATGCATTATCTATTCGCAACTTAAAAAAAACATATAACAATGGTTTTGAAGCTCTAAAAGGCATCGATCTTGATGTGCGTGCGGGTGATTTCTTTGCTTTATTAGGGCCAAATGGTGCTGGTAAATCTACGACTATTGGTATTATTAGTTCATTAGTTAATGAGACTAGTGGTTCAGTCAGTATATTTGGCCATGATTTAAAAGCTGAGCGTTCCCTTGCTAAAAGTTGTCTAGGCTTAGTGCCTCAAGAAGTTAACTTTAATCAATTCGATACCGTCAAGAGTATCGTCTTTAATCAAGCCGGTTATTACGGTACGCCTCGTAAACTCGCTTTGCAAAGAACAGAGTACTGTCTTAAGCAAATGGATTTATGGGATAAGCGCGACATGGTTTCTAGGCGTTTATCAGGTGGTATGAAGCGTCGTGTTATGATTGCTAGGGCTATGGTACATGCACCTAAATTGCTGATTCTTGATGAGCCAACTGCGGGCGTCGATATTGAAATTCGGCGCTCCATGTGGAAGATGATGCAAGAAGTTAATGAGCAGGGCACTACGATTATCTTAACGACGCATTATTTAGAAGAAGCTGAAAGTCTATGCCGAAATATCGCGATCATCGATCAAGGGCGCATTGTTGAAAATACTGATATGGCTAGTCTTTTGGCTAGATTGCATGTCGATCACTTTATACTCGATTTAGCAGAGTCATTGGAGTTAGCGCCGATCATTTCTGGTTATCAAATTAAGCGTATAGCTGATAAGGTGCTTGATGTTGCTGTTCCAAAGGAAATCGGGCTTAATTATTTATTCAATCAATTAAGTGCACAAAATATTACTGTGGTTAGTTTGAAAAATAAGAGTAATCGCCTAGAGCAGTTGTTTATGGATTTAATCGACACAAAGCCATCAGAGCATAGCTTATGAGTTACTTTATTGCCTTTAGAACTATAGTAACAAAAGAGATATTTCGTTTTATTCGTATTTGGCCGCAAACTTTATTGCCTCCCGCGATTACTACAGCCTTATATTTCTTGATTTTTGGCAAGCTAATAGGTGACCGAATCGGTACTGTTAATGGCGTAAGCTATATGGATTATATTGTCCCCGGCATTATCTTGATGTCAGTCATTAGTCATTCTTATGCTAACGTTGTATCGTCTTTTTATTCAACCAAGTTTCAACGAAATATTGAGGAATTGCTAGTCGCTCCAGTTCCTAATTGGATCATATTAAGTGGCTATGTCAGCGGCGGTATTATTAGAGGCTTATTGGTGGGTACTGTAGTAGCATTAATTTCGTTATTATTTGCGGACATTGACATTAAAAATATATACATAGCCTTATCAATCATGATATTAACAGCCACATTATTTTCATTGGCTGGCTTTATTAATGCCGTATTGGCAGAAAGTTTTGATGATATTTCTATTATCCCTAATTTTGTCTTAACACCTTTAAGTTATTTGGGTGGGGTATTTTATTCCGTTAAAATGTTGCCTGATATATGGCAATATATTTCTTTAGGAAATCCTATTCTGTATATGATAAACGCTTTCCGATATGGTTTGATTGGGGTAACTGATGTTGATATTCAGTTGGCTTTTATGATGACAGGTGGATTTATTTTAACCTTAACGCTGATTAGTTTGTTTTTACTTTATAAGGGTATAGGCATCAAAAACTAATTTCGACTTACGAAAATAATTCTTAAATCCACCTCAATTGCAATATCATTTTGGGGTTTGTTAGTTGTTAGTATCGTCTTAATAGTATTAATTTAGGCGCAAAATATCAAAATCACTCGTGTTTTACTGTAACTAATGCATTAGACGGTATATAATCGAACGTTTTGATTCAATCATTTAGTCAATTCAAACCGGAAATAGAACATGCTGGGTAAGCTAGTTAGATTAGTTGTAGGGAGCCGTAACGACAGGCTGATAAAGAAGAAAAGGAAGTTGGTCAAGAGTGTCAATGCATTAGCTTCAGAATACGAAAAACTGTCTGATGAGGCAATTAAAGCTAAAACTCAAGAGTTTCGTGATCGGCTTGAGCAAGGTGAAAAGCTGGATAAACTAATTCCAGAAGCTTTTGCTGCGGTCAGAGAAGCATCTTCTCGCGTTTTCGGTATGCGTCATTTTGATGTGCAACTGATAGGCGGCATGATTCTGCATGACGGCAAAATAGCCGAAATGAAAACCGGCGAGGGTAAAACCTTGATGGCAACGTTGGCCGCTTATCTAAATGCCTTGCCTGGACATGGCGTGCATGTTGTAACGGTAAATGATTACCTCGCAAAGCGTGACTCAGAATGGATGGGTAGGCTTTATAGTTTTCTAGGTATGACTACCGGCGTTATTATTAGTCAGATGGAACATGCGCAAAGGCGTGAGGCTTACGCTGCTGACATTACTTATGGCACTAATAACGAATTTGGCTTCGATTATCTTCGTGACAACATGGCTTTCAGCATAGAGCAGAAAGTTCAGCGTGATCTAAGTTTCGCCATCGTCGATGAAGTTGACTCTATTCTGATTGATGAAGCCAGAACGCCTTTGATTATTTCTGGGCCTACTGATGAAAGCACTGAGATCTACATCAAAGCTAATGAAATCATTCCGTATTTAACTCGTGAAGAACCCGAGGGTGTGCCGGGGGATTACACAGTCGATGAAAAAATACGTCAGGTTTATCTAACTGAGGCCGGTTACGAGCGTGTTGAACAAATGATGCTTGAGCTAGGCTTAATGCCTGAAGGTAGCAGTCTTTACGATGCGGTAAATATTCGCCTCATGCATTATTTAAATGCTTCATTGCGTGGTCATGTCTTATTTAAGAAAGATGTTGATTATATTGTCGCCAATAATGAAGTTGTTATTGTTGATGAATTTACCGGCAGAATAATGCCAGGTAGACGTTGGTCTGAAGGCTTGCATCAAGCGATTGAAGCTAAAGAACATGTTGCTATCAATAGTGAGAATCAAACCTTAGCGTCCATTACTTTCCAGAATTATTTTCGTTTATACGCTAAATTATCTGGGATGACTGGTACTGCTGATACTGAAGCTTTTGAGTTAAACAAGATTTATGGTCTTGAAGTCGTGGTCATTCCTACTCATCGTCCTTTAATTCGTAGAGACTTGGGTGATGTGGTTTTTTTAACCACCGATGAAAAGTACATTGCGGTAGCTAATGATATAAAAGAATGTGTTAGTCGTGAACAGCCTGTTTTAGTAGGAACGACCTCTATTGAAAATTCTGAACGTTTGTCAATCTTGCTTAACAAACAAGGTATTAAACACGAAGTACTCAACGCCAAGCAACATGAGCGTGAAGCGCATATTATCGAGCAGGCAGGTATGCCGGGCGCTGTAACTATTGCTACCAATATGGCTGGTCGAGGCACCGATATCGTACTGGGTGGCAACCTTGATGCTGAGCTAAAGAACCTTGGCGAAGATGCTAGTGATACTGAAAAAGAACATTTGCGAGGTGTTTGGCTAGATAGGCATCAACAGGTCATCAATAATGGTGGTTTGCATGTGATCGGTTCAGAACGCCATGAATCACGTCGTATTGATAATCAATTAAGAGGTCGCTCTGGTCGTCAAGGTGATCCAGGTTCAACTCGTTTTTACTTATCACTGCAAGATGATTTGATGCGTATCTTTGCCTCTGACCGTGTCGCTGGTTTGATGAAAAAACTAGGCATGGGTGATGGTGAGGCTATTGAGCATCCTTGGGTTACCCGTTCCATTGAAAATGCTCAGCGTAAAGTTGAAGCGCGAAATTTTGATATTCGTAAAGAAATTTTAGCCTATGACGACGTGGCTAATGATCAACGTAAGGTCATTTATAACCAACGTAATGAGTTGATGGCCGCTAGTAATATTTCTGAGATTATCACAGCGATTCGTGAAGATGTCGTTAATGAGGTAATTACTCAGTATATTCCTGCAAAAACCATGGTTGAACAATGGGACATAAAGGGGCTAGAAGAGCATTTGCAGCATGAATTTAATGTCATCATTCCTGTGCAACAAATGCTTGACGACGATCATAAATTGCAAGAAAGCTCATTAAGATTGCTAATTATTGATATTTTGGAACAGAATCACAAAGACAAAGAGCAGCAAATTACACAAGATGTTTTGCAGCATTTTGAAAAATCAGTGATGCTGCAAGTATTAGATACCAGCTGGAAAGAGCATTTGTCAGCGATGGATTATTTACGGCAAGGTATTCATTTTAGAGGCTATGCGCAAAAAGATCCTAAGCAAGAGTACAAGCGCGAAGCTTTTGAAATGTTTAGTAGCTTACTTGATCATATTAAATATGAAGTGATTGGCGTTTTATTTAAAGTTCAAGTTCGACAAGAAGAAGATGTTCAAGCCATTGATGAGCAAATGCAAGTTCCTAGGGAAATGCACTTTGAACATGCTGAAGCTAGTGCGTTAGATGTTATCGATGAGCAACCTGAAGTTATTAGCAATGAACAAGCGGTTGAACAACCTTTTGTGCGTGTAGCCGATAAAATAGGTCGTAATGATGATTGTCCTTGTGGTTCTGGAAAGAAATACAAGCACTGTCATGGCAAACTAAGTTAGTATTTAAAAATAAAAAACTTTGTCTCTCTATTTGTTTCATTTCAATACCCTAACAGGTGATGAAATAAATAGAGGATTTTGTCACATAAAGCCATCTTTCTTTAGATGCTCAATGCGTCTAACAGTCATATCAATAGCGCCTTCGTGTTATCTCCAAAGGCT
>CAIVGC010000368.1 GCA_903905335.1 uncultured Methylococcaceae bacterium | reverse complement strand
CGCTTAGGTGGTTCAGTATTAGCTCAGGTTTACAATCAAATGGGTGACGATTGCCCCGATTTGGATAATCCTTCTCATTTAAAAGCCTTATTCTCTGGGCTGCAAACCTTGAATGATCAAGGCAAAGTGCTGGCCTATCATGATCGCTCTGATGGGGGTTTATTAGCCACAATCGCAGAAATGATGTTTGCTAGCCGTTTAGGCGTTACATTAACACTAGATACGCTGGGCGCTGATGCTTTAACCGCCTTATTTAATGAAGAGTTGGGTGCGTTATTACAAATTCGTGCTAGTGAGCATGATGCTATTTTTGCAGTATTAACCGAGCTAGGTTTAAAAGACTGTATCTCTATTGTTGGAGAAGTTACTCAACAGCCACAATTAACTGTCAGCTTTAATAATGAGCTCATCTATACGGCTAGTAGAGCAACCTTGCAAGCTTATTGGTCTGAAGTCAGTTATAGAATGCAAGCGTTACGAGATAACCCAGATTGCGCTCTTCAGCAATTTGAACGTATCGCTGATGACAATGATCCTGGCTTACATGCCGTTTTAAGTTTCGATATTAATGAAGATGTCACAGCATCCTCTATAACATCAGAAAGGCCTAAAGTAGCTATTCTAAGAGAGCAGGGTGTTAATGGCCATGTAGAAATGGCTGCTGCATTTGATCGTGCTGGCTTTACCAGTATTGATGTACACATGAGCGATATTATTTATGGACGAGTCAGCTTAAGTGATTTTACTGGTTTAGTCGCTTGCGGTGGTTTTTCTTATGGCGATGTTTTAGGTGCAGGTGGTGGCTGGGCTAAATCTATACTGTTTAATCAACGTGCGCGTGATGAGTTTTCGGCATTTTTTCAACGTACTGATACCTTTGGTTTAGGCGTATGTAATGGTTGCCAGATGATGGCTGGCTTAAAAGATATTATTCCTGGCGCTGAACATTGGCCGAAATTTATGCGGAATACCTCAGAACAATTTGAAGCTAGGGTCGCTATGGTTGAAGTGCAAAAATCGCCTTCTATTTTGTTTGCAGGCATGGAAGGTTCACGTATGCCAGTTGCTATTGCCCATGGTGAAGGTCGTGCCGAGTTTGCGGTATCGCCACAATCTGCTATTGATGCTAATGCCGTCGCTTTGAGTTATGTTGATAATTACGGCGTTAAGACCACTGATTTTCCTGCTAATCCTAATGGCTCTGCTTTAGGTATTACTGGCTTAACGAATAGTGATGGTCGTTTTACCATTATGATGCCGCATCCTGAGCGCTGCTTTAGAGCGATACAAAACTCTTGGTATCCAGAGGATTGGAAAGAATACGGTGCGTGGATGCGAATGTTTAGAAATGCTAAAGTTTGGACTCAAGGTTTAAAGTGATAAACTCTTACTAAATAGTTTTTCATAAGTAATAACTGACAGGCTTACGATGATTTTAACGACATATCAAAAGATTGTTTATGGTCTAGTGCTCTTAGGAATAGTTGTTATGGTCACTATTCCTGATATGGTTATAGAGTTATCAACTGAATTATTTCATCTAGTTTTTGAACTGATTTTTGAAGTAGCTGATGTGACTTTTGAGTCGGTTGAAACTGTGCTTGATAACGTGATTGAGCATTTATTTCATACGGGTCTACACGATACTCAAATCATTGTTTATTATGTAATCGTTGGTATTTTAGCTTATCCGCTTTATCGTTTAGCTCGTATTGTATTGAGGTTTTTGTTTCGATTATTCGCGGCCATACCTATTAAATATGCGTTCTATAAAACTCAATGGTTATTGTTACGTCAAGATATTAGTTATTATTGGCAAAAACTTCCCTTTTTAAGCAAATTAAAATGGGTGTTGATTGCTACCAGCACTCTTTACCTAGCTTCATTTTTAGTTATGTAATGCTGGTTTTTATAAACTAGCAAAGACTTTCATACGTGTTTTTTTCGATTCTTCAAGAGTTTTTACTTTGCAAAGCAAATTCCTTCTTTTTATTGGACCATTATTTTTTCTATTGGGGTGTGCTGTGAATACCGTGCAATCAAACAACGAAATAGATCTTAAGGTCAGGCAATTGTTGTCTGAAATGACCCTAGAAGAAAAAATAGGGCAAATGACGCAAATTGATTTTTCAGTGGTAGCCACAGAGCTTAATAGCGACAATCCAGTTGATCAAAGTAAATTAGAAGATGCTGTATTAAAACATCATGTCGGTTCTATTCTTAATGCGCCGCAAACGCCACACAATCAAGCGCAACCGGTTGCCGTTTGGCGCAACATTTTACAATCTATACAAGCCGTGACAGCTAGGTCGCGATTAAAAATTCCAGTCATTTATGGTATAGATGCCATTCATGGCGCTACTTACATAAAAAATTCGGTGTTGTTTCCACAAGCCATTAATATGGCGGCGACCTTTAATACTGATTTAAGTTTTAAAGAAGGTGAAATTACTGCTAGAGAATTACGAGTTGCTGGTTTACAGTGGAATTTCTCTCCGGTGATGGATTTAGGGAGGCAACCACTATGGCCACGCTTATGGGAAACCTATGGCGAAGATGTATATTTAGCCAGTGTCATGGGCACTTCTTATATCAAAGGTCATCAAGGTGATGATTTCTCCGCACCCACCAAAGCCTTAACCTGTTTGAAGCACTATGTAGGCTATAGTTTTCCGATTAACGGTAAAGATAGATCGCCCGCCTGGATAGGTGAGAGAATGTTGCGTGAATATTTCTTACCGCCCTTTGAATCCGCTATAAAAGCGGGTTCACCGACTATTATGGTTAATTCAGCGGAAGTTGATGGCATACCTGGTCACGCTAATTATCAATATTTAACCACCATCTTACGCGATGAGTTGGGCTTTAAAGGTTTTACTGTTTCTGATTGGGAAGATATAAAGCGACTCTATACGCGTGATAAGTTAGCAGCGAATGAAAAAGAAGCTGTCAAGATTGCGGTCATGGCTGGCGTTGATATGAGCATGGTGCCTTTTGATTATTCTTTCTATCATTTATTACTAGAGTTAGTTAATTCTGGAGAAGTGCCCTCAGCTAGAATTGATGAAGCCGTGGCTAGAATACTCACAGTTAAATATAGAGCCGGCTTATTTGATCCACCGTCACCCTTATTGCCTGAGGGCGAGAATTTTTCTACAGCGCAAGCAACCGACATTAATCGTCAGGCCGCCAGAGAATCAATCGTATTAGCCAAAAATGACAATCACAGTCTGCCGTTAAAAAAGAACGCCAATGTTTTAGTAGTAGGGCCGAATGCCAATCTATTAAATGTACTGAATGGGGGTTGGACACTGACTTGGCAAGGAGATAATGAAAGCTTATATCCTAAAGATAAATTAACGTTGTTTAAGGCGATACAAAAGAAAGCGACAGGCAAGGTTACTTACTTAGAAAATAGCGTGTTTGATAAACAAAGCGCTTTGGACGTTACTAAAAACGTCGATGTGATAGTGTTGAGTTTAGGAGAAAAACCCTATACAGAAACGGTTGGTAATATAGGGTCTTTAAATCTTGAGACCTCGCAAGTCAAATTAGCTAATGCCATGCTTGCAACCGGTAAGCCGGTAATTTTGATTATGACTGGCGGTAGGCCGCGCATTATTACCGAGCAAGCTGAATTAGCCTCTGCGGTTATCTTAGGCTTTCTACCGGGTATGGAAGGTGGGGAGGCCATCGCTGATATTCTTTATGGCGACTATAACCCAAATGGTAAATTACCGATTTCTTATCCCAGAGAAACTAACGATATCGTTTTATATGACCATAAGCCGATTGAAAGCTATGAAAGTAATGTCTATCATCCCTTGTATGCCTTTGGTCATGGCTTAAGTTATACCTCTTTTGAAACCAGCAATCTAAAATTAGCTAGTGATAACATTAACAGGGGTGACACTATTGAGCTTAGTGTCGTTGTTAAAAACACCGGCTTATTAACGGGTAAAGAAACGGTATTAGTCTATCTTAATGATGTTGCTGCCAGCGTCACTAGGCCCAGTAGACAGTTAAAAGCCTTTAAGAAGGTAGAGTTGACGCCTGGGCAAACACAAACACTGCACTTTAGCTTAAAGCCAGAAGATTTATCTTTTATCGGTGTTGATCTTAAGCGAGTGATAGAGCCAGGCAAGTTTAAAATTATGGTCGGTCATGAAACCGCTACCTTTACGCTTAATAAACCTTAAATAGGTCGGGTGACCATAAAACCGTCACCCGACCTAGGCATCTTCATCGAAGGTAGATATTTTTTATTTTGAAATTATACCATCAGTTTGACGATGTTCTTATTACCATCCATGGTAACTGGATTGCGGCACAAATTTGTCTGGAACAGACAGACATTTACCCAAGGGGCGTCAGGCAGGATAGCTAGACGTGAATCCATGCCGGAATGACGGCCCGCTTATTTGTAGATACTTATGCCCCAAATAGATAAAGTGACTGATACTAAACAAACCTCCTGTTCTGGATCATTAACCTTATTAACAACCCTATTTTTTATCTGGGGTTTTATCACCTGTTTAAATGATATTTTAATACCGCATTTAAAAGCGGTATTTACGCTCAGTTATACCCAAGCCATGCTGGTGCAGTTTTGTTTTTTTACCGCTTATTTTGTCGTTTCTGTTCCTAGTGGTTATTTACTTAAAAAAATAAGTTACAAAGCCGGAATAGTCACGGGGTTAAGTATAGCTAGTTTAGGCTGTTTATTGTTTTATCCTGCCGCCAGTCAACACTGCTACGCACTGTTTTTACTGGCTTTATTTGTTTTAGCCTCTGGCATTACCTTATTGCAAGTGGCCGCTAATCCTTATGTGACTTTATTAGGAAAGCCTGAAACGGCTTCAAGTCGGTTAACGATCACGCAGGCTTTTAATTCCTTGGGCACTACTATCGCACCTTATTTTGGGGCGCTCATGGTATTGGCAACAGCGGTTAAAAGTGCCGAAGAGTTAGCTCAGCTTAATAGCGTTGAATTAACAGCTTATCAAGCTTTGCAGGCGGCGGCTGTACAAATCCCTTATCTAGGTCTGGCAGCTTTGTTACTGCTAATGGCGATTGCTTTTGCGCTTATTAAATTACCTAATATTCAGGCGGTAGATATTGAGCTTGATAAGACAACGACTAATCCACATGAAACTAAAGCCAGTGCTTGGGCTTATCAACATTTAGTCTTAGGAGCAGTGGCCATCTTTATGTATGTTGGTGCAGAAGTCTGTATTGGTAGTTTTTTAATTAATTTTTTGACGGAACCTAAGGTTGCCGGCTTATCCATCGTAGAAGCAGGCAAATACGCTACGTTTTATTGGGGTGGCGCTATGGTTGGCCGATTTTTGGGTGCCGCGCTAATGCAAAAAGTAGCGGCGAATAAGCTACTGACCTTTAATGCACTGGTTGCCGTTAGCTTAGTATTGATGGTTGTCATAGGCACTGGACATTTAGTTATGTGGGCAGTGCTTGCCGTTGGTTTGTGTAACTCCATAATGTTTCCTACTATTTTCTCTTTAGCTATAAATAGTTTAGGGAAACATACTCGACAAGGTTCGGGTATTTTATGTACTGCGATAGTCGGCGGTGCCATCCTTCCTCTAATACAAGGCGTTATTGCTGATAGCGTCGGCATACAAAGCGCCTTTATTATCCCAGCACTTTGTTACGCTTATATTGCCTTTTACGGTTATCGTGGTCATCGATTAATAGAGAAGAAACAAGACTAGATATTCCTATCAAGCAGGGATGTATAGATTACTCTCCATGGCACTGGATACAGGCTTCCCGGCCGGTATGCCGGTTTACTTAAGGGTGTTTATAACGATAAAAGCAGAGCCTTTCTTGGGGAGCCATGCCCTGATCTATTCGCTGAAGCATGTTGTTAAGCAGGAAATATAAAGAGTAAGCCAGATGACCTGTGCGTCCTCGATACTGGAAAAGAAATTATTTACGCTCATAATTCTAGGTAACTCCATGGGAGTTTAAAGATAAGACTTGGAGTTCTCAGCAACAGGGCGCGCTGTTCCGGCATCGATGCCGAAGCTTTGCGGTAAGTTGCTGGGTGTTTTTGCAAGATTAGCGCTGTTCTCGCTTTCGCTAATCTAGTCTATAAGCGGCGTCTGGTAATATTTACTTGGCAACAAAATATTCGCAGAAATAGTCCGGGTGCTTTAAGCATCGATGGTGATGTTTGCAAGAACAGTGGTGCATTTTTTAGGTAAAGTTGCGAGCCTTGCAAGCAAAAGCCTGCGTCTTTCTGCCCTTGTCCCCGGCTGTTCCTCAGCGTCCCTAAAGCTTAGGCCCGTTTCCCTTAACAGCTCAGTAAGTGGGTAATGTTGCTTAGGGGGCGACAAAAATAAGTTTATCTTTACCCTAGAGACCTTAGGGAGTCAGGAAAAACTTCCAGCAGCCCAGTTATGACATTCGCCAGCGTTGTTGCGAAGCGCGCTCTTTTCCTTAAAAGAGCCGCCACATTACCTGCGACCTTTTCGCGCATGCGCTTGGAGTGTTCGTCGTATAGCTGTTTTGTTTAGATCGGTTTAGTAGTCAGTTTAGTCAAGCAACTTACCCTTATGGCTTTGGGGTAATTGCTGCGCAAAAGCGACTAGCCGGCAGGGAAATCGGTATGCAGCGCCATGGAGGGTAATCTATACATCCCTGTAGCTTAGATTCCGGCAGTCCATGCCGGAATGACGGATATTGATTGTGTATATAACGAAGAGCGCAGAGAGTGCAAACGATAAACGCTTAAAATACTGTCTTACCCCGTCTTAAGTCGATAGCCAGTTTGGCATATTGAAGCCGATAGGTGGGAGGGGCTTCCATTGATTCACATAGAACCATTATTTTTTGAATAAAATAGTTCCATCTACGTATTTCTACGTATTGTGCGTCTTTATGGCTTTTATATAGAATGTACACACAGAAACTACTATTTGATGTCTTAGAAAGATTGCCCTTAAGCAACTTTTTATTTATGTTAGATATTTAGTTTCTGCTTTATGACGTTATTCTATATGACATGTGTTTATAGTGACTTGTCGGATTACGTTGCACTAAGCCTTCATGACTGATTGGCAGTTGTTAATTAAGCATTTAATTTTTCATAAAATATCTTCCTCCTCATTAGCTATTCTTTTCAATATGAAACGTAATAAAATAAGCCCTAAATCTATTCTTAATAGATTACTAAACTTTAAACACAGCATTGCTTATCATGAAGCAGGGCACGCCATTGCTATTTGTGTAAATAATCAAGCAAGGCAACAGCAGCCGGTTTTTTTTCAAATTGTCATTAAAGACTTAAGTCAGCATGATGAGGAGTGTAATAACGTATTAGTTGACTCTGACGATAGTGTGGCAAGAGTTGAAGGCGGGCGTTTAATTCAATCACTTATTTATAATGTTGATGTCTTAACGGATAAATTAATAAGTATTAATGAGAGTGTCTCGCCATTAGTAAAAGAATATCAAGTAGCCTTTGAAACGGATATTATTAATTTGTTGATTGGTCCTTTAGCCGAAGCTAAGCAGGCTTATCTGAATGATAATGAGCATTTTAATTATCAATTGATAGATTTAAAGGCTTTAAAAAATTATGGCGGAGATTCAGATCTTGCTCTGGCTTGGGAATACTTAGATAGTTATTCTAAAGACAAACAGCGGCAAGAAGAAAAGTTAAATGAATTGTTCATAGAAGCTGGGAATTTTATTAGCGATAGTAAAAATTGGCAGGCTATAACAAAACTAGCCGATTATATTATCCATAGCGACAAAAACATCATTAGTTGTGAAGAAGTTTTTTCATTATTAAAGGAATAATTCATTTGTAGTTGTGATGAGATGTCGGGAATTAAAGACCTGAACTCTGTCTTGCTGTAGCTATTTTACTTATGACCTGACGTTACGCAGCCATTCAGCGGTTTATAAAAAAACAAATAATGATATCGCTATCGCGACGATGTGTTAATCGGGTTTTCGCACCCGAAGGCGATTGCCGCTGCTTCCTGCCCTCCTACCGATGCGCGGCATCCATTCCGCGCCCCTTCGGGCTAATCCAAACAAAACCTGCGGTGCTCAGCGCGGCAAACGAGAGTAAAGCGACGTTACTGCGTAACATCGATTATGATTTTCAAAAACAGGATATAAAAACAAGAAAATTTAGTGGTTTTATGTCATTAGCAGGTTACTTGTCTAATTAATGATGAGTACAGAATAGTTTAATGCTCGACATTGTTATCATTACTAGACCAGAGCCAATCAAAATTTAGGCACTTAATTCCAGGGTGGCAATTCACCGTTATAAGCAATAAAATCTTTATGCCTAGCGGTAGTGATTGTGCCAGCGTTGCTGTTTTTAATGGAGGTAGTCGCTGGAGTAGTGGCGATTTTACTCTGGGTAGGTGTAGGTGGCGTTTGCCATTGGCTAAACAGGTTTAGATCTTTATCATCCAAAACATACCATTTTTTTTGCTTGGCATCCCATTTTGCGCCTAGCGCTTTAGCTTCATCTTTTTGAGCAAAAGGGACATTTAAATAAATTTTTGTAGCGGCCATAATCTAAAAAATTCGGGATTAGCGGATTAATAGTATAGTCACAAAACTGTTATGACGATAGTGGCATAGATGGCTTGAGGTTATATAAACTCAACAGGTTTTCTCGGACAGTTTATAATTTAGAGTATGGAAGCAATAAAAGATCATAACCAGTGGCTATTTTCTCGAATTAAATCTAGCCCATTTGTCCCTAGTTAATACTGAGTACAATTATTGTTACGAGAATTTAACTTGTATCATATAAACTTCCGAAGTAAATAAATTCTGTATTAACTTTTATTTGGAGAGAAATATTAATGTCAAATACTGCTGTAACCGATGTTGGTGAATTCTTTACTAGTTGGGAAGCTTATCGAAAAGTTTTAGAAAACAACTACATGCACCACAAAGAAGTTTACCAAGCTGTTAGTGTGTTGCTACACGAAAAATTATTTGATCAACCCTTCAAAATGCTTGATTTGGGCTGTGGGGATGCTTGTTATCTTGCTAAGGCATTACAGGGCACAGCCATTAGTCATTACACAGGATTTGATCTTTCTGAGCCTGCTTTAGTTCTTGCTGCAGATAATGTTGGTGCATTAGGTTGCTCTGTAAATCTGCTTAATATCGATTTTAAAGATGGTCTAGCTCAAGTCGCTGAGCGTTTTGATGTTATATTTTCAAGTTATGCAGTACACCACTTGAATAACGAAGAAAAAGCCAATATTTTCGCTTTAGCAAGGCAGTCGTTAACTGAAAAAGGTTTTTTTTTGATGATAGATCTTATGCGTGAACCCGCTGAAAGTTTACCTGCTTTTCTTGATGGTTATTGCCAGTGGATGAGTGATACATGGACTAATCTTAATGCTGAAGAAATATCGGGGTTTCGTCAACACATTCGTCATTATGATATGCCAGAAACCGTTGATACATTAAGCGCACTGGCTGAAATAGCTGGGTTTAGTAAGGTTACTACAGTTTTTAAACTGCCTTGGCATAAAGCGCTCTTGTTTTGTGTTTAGTGTCTAATTGAGGCTACTCGCAGATATGGAATTAGCCCAGTCAAGAATGTTTGTGATATCTAATTTGTAAATTCCTGAAGATAATCTGCCGTTAGGTCAATTCAAAGCACTGGCTACATGTGTAATTGGTGGGCGTAGCTTTGTAAGCTACAGAGTTCCACCCCGCACTTTTAATTACACCCTAGTAGCCAGTTCTGGAATGACTATATAGCCTTGTTTATCAAGACAGTCTTAAATCTTTTACCACACGCACGATGTCTGAGTTTTGGGCGATGGTTTCTATGCTAAAACCTAGATTGGTGACTAGTGATAGCATAGGTTGATTAATCGATAACACTTCGCCTTCAAAAAATATCATACCTTTAGCTTTGGCCGACTGCATTAAACTGGTCATTAAGCGGGTGCCTATACCTAAGCCATGACAATCATCAGCCACGACTAAGGCAAATTCTACCGATTGGCCATCGGGATTCATCAAATAACGACCAACGCCTAATTCTTTGGCTTTATGTTCTTCTTCGCTTACAGCAATAAAGGCCATTTCTCGGTCATAATCTATTTGAGTAAAGCGTACAATCGTTTCTGGTGTTAATTCGTGCAAGGCTTGCATAAAGCGAAAGTATTTAGTGCGGTCAGACAAGCGACTATGAAAGTTAGTTTCTAAATCAGCATCTTCGGGGCGAATGGGGCGTATGCTGATATTAACGCCATTGCTTAATTGATATTGCGAAATGAGTTCATGAGGATAAGGATGTATCGCCATGTGTGCGTAGCGACTGAGTTGGTTGCATAATTGTGCTTTGATTCGGGCATCTACAGCGATAGCGCCATGTTCATCAACAATTAAGGGATTAATGTCCAGCTCTAAAATTTCGGGTAACTCACTGACCATAGTTGAGACATTTAGCAGTACTTCAATCAAGGCATTTGTGTTGGCAGGTGGTAACTGCCGAAAAGCTTTTAAGTATTTTGCGGCTTTGGTTTTGGCAATCAGTTGCTCAACCATATAGGTGTTAAGCGGAGGTAAGGCAACTGCATTATCTTGTAATATTTCTACCAAGGTGCCACCTAAACCAAAACTTATGGCTGGGCCGAACACAGGATCTCTGACCACACCTATCATGAGTTCTCTACCACTAGCACTCTTGAACATGGGTTCAACAGTCATGCCTACCGTTGTAATATCAGGATGTGCCAGTTTAATAGCCGCTTCCATCTCAGCGTAGTGCCGAGAAATATCTTGAACGCTGTTAATGTTGAGTCTAACACCACCTATATCAGATTTATGACTAAATTCGGCCATATTCACTTTTAAAACGACAGGAAAGCGTAAAGTTTCGGCGGCAATCATGGCGTCTTTGGCACTAGTAACGCTGATGGTTTGGGTGACCGGTATATGAAAAGCTGCCAAGATAGCTTTAGCTTCTTGTGCGGTTAATACTTGACGGCCTTCAGAGAGCACGCGCTCAATAATTAAGCGAGCACCTGCCACATCGGG
>CAIVGC010000367.1 GCA_903905335.1 uncultured Methylococcaceae bacterium | reverse complement strand
GTATCAAAAGTAGTACGCAATTGCTTTACCACATCACTAAAGGTCAACGCATTTTTGCCAAAGGGAGCGCTCATAAACTGTTTTCATAGGAAAATTGAGCTTTCATTTTATGCTATTAGCGCCATAATGAGAATTGCTGGCCCCGCCCTGAACGGCGAGATTTTGCGGACAAAGCATGATAAAATCATTATTTTTCATTACGGAATGCTAAGAAAAATTGATATTACGCAAGTGTGCGTAGGCATGTATTGTAGTTCTTGGGTTGAAATTGACTCAAAGCCTAGGCAAGCATTTTTTATTAATAATAAAATTGTACTGAATCAAATCATTGATTCTGGCGTTCAAGATATTTTTATTGATACCAATAAAGGCCTAGATATTCCTGTAGATGAAAGAGCTGAGTCTTTTGTTAAAAAAATTATTAGCCCCATCTTTCAAAAATCACTCATTAAACCCATTTCCAATACCCTTAATGATGAGCTTAATTTAGCCTCAAAAATTGTTGATCGCTCTAAAGCAGCCATTGAAAGCATGTTTCACGAAGCGCGCATGGGTAAAGCCATTAACATAGATGATGCGGTTTCTATTGTTGAAGAAATTACTGAGTCTGTGATGCGTAACCCCGACGCTTTAATTGGTATCGCTAGGATTAAAACGAAAGACAATTACACCTATATGCATTCGGTGTCTGTGTGCGCGTTGATGGTTTCGTTAGCTAAGCAGTTAGGCTTATCAGATGAACAGACCCGTGATGCTGGTTTAGCCGGTTTGTTACATGATATTGGCAAAATGGCGATTCCCAGCGAAATTTTAAATAACCCAGGCAAACTAACATCCGCTGAATTTGATGTCGTCAGAAATCATCCTAGGGCTGGCTATGACATGTTACTTGAAGGCGGTGATGTTTGTGATGTCGCTTTAGATGTCTGTTTACATCATCATGAAAAAATGGATGGCTCGGGCTATCCTCAGCGCTTATCTGGTGAAGCGATTAGTCAGTTTGCACGCATGGGCACGGTGTGTGATGTGTATGATGCGATCACCTCTAATCGTTCTTACAAACAAGGTTGGTGCCCTTCTGAATCCTTGCGCCAAATGGCAGGATGGATAGGGTATTTTGATCAGGCTATTTTTCAGGCCTTTGTAAAATGTATTGGTATTTATCCGATAGGGACCTTAGTGCGTTTAAAATCAGGTCGTTTGGGTGTGGTTATTGAGCAGACCGTTGGTAAGTCGCTATTATTACCTAAGGTAAGAGTTTTTTATTCTAGTAATTCCCAATCTTATTTGATGCCGCAATTATTAGACTTAGCTGATCCTAGGGTAGGGGACAGTATCGTTGCGCGTGAAAATGCCGACAAATGGCATTTGATTGATATTGATCAATATTGGTTAGGTGATAAGCCAGTTAGTTAACAAATAGAGTGCCTCTTATTCATGAAAAGCCATAAAAACCGTAAAAAAAATCCTAAAGCTAAAGCTGTTAAGTCTGAGGCGTCGGCCTTTGAGCCTAGTGCTCAAGAAATAAGCGCCGTTATGGCTTTAATCAGTCAAAGACGATACGCAGAGGTTGTGGTGCTTGCACAAGCCCTGACCAGCCGCTTTCCTCTACATGAGTTTGGTTGGAAAGTTTTAGGCACTATGTTGCATAGTGCCGGGAAAAGTGCAGAGGCTTTATTACCGATGATGATAGCGGTTATATTGGTGCCTGATAATGCCGAGGCACATAACAACTTAGGCAAATATTTTAAGGATGTGGGGCGATTTGAAGAGGCTGAAGCCAGCTGCAGGCTGGCGATAGAGATAGATCCAGAGTTCGCTGAAGCGCATAATAACTTGGGTAATCTCTTAATTGAACTAAAGCGCTTTGATGAAGCTGCCATTTTTTGTCAACGGGCATTAAGTATTAAGCCTCATGAAGCAAATTTACACAGTACCCAAGGACTGATGTTGATGAATATGGGGCGCTTAGATGAAGCTGAAGCTAGCTTTCTTAAGGCTATAAAATATGATTCAAATCATTATATGGCTAATAATAACCTAGGAATGGTTACAGGGGATTTAGGTCGGTTCAAGGATGATTTTTTTAAAAAGGCAATAGCTATTAGTCCTGATAAAGACAATATATACTCTAACCGGCTGTTTTATTTGTCGATGAGTTCCGCAATGGACGCTCCTGCTTTATTTGCAGAGCATCTATGTTTTTCTGAACAATTTGAAGCGCCATTAATGACTCATTGGCTGGCGCATGACAATGATAGAGATCCATCGCGTAGCTTACGGATTGGTTTTGTGTCAGGCGATTTTAACGGTCATGCGCTAGCGACTTTTATCGAGCCCTTATTAATACACTTGTTTAAATATACATCATTAACATTGCATGCTTATGCCAATCACGCTGTTGATGATGAGGTTAGCGATAGGCTGAAGGGTTGTTTTGCTTATTGGACTACAGTTATTGGACTTAATGATGATGAACTAGAGGCTAAGATACGTGCTGATAGCATTGATATACTCATCGACCTCTCAGGGCATACTGCTCATAATCGCTTATTAACCTTTGCTAGAAAACCAGCGCCTATCCTCGCAAGCTGGATGGGTTATCCAGGTACTACGGGCTTACAAGCCATGGACTATTATTTAACTGATCGGTTTTTTTTGCCTCAAGAACCGTTTAAGGATCAATTTACAGAAAAATTAGTTTATTTGCCGGCTAGTGCGCCTTTTATGCCCTATGAGGCTGCTCCGGATGTGAATGAGTTACCTGCTTTGACTAAGGGTTATATTACTTTTGGCAGTTTTAATCGTTTAAATAAGCTTAGCCCTGCTGTGATTTCTGTATGGGCTAAGTTAATGTTGGCGTTGCCAACATCGCGATTAATATTGGCTGCGATGCCAGAGTCAGGCTCAGGCTATGACACCGTTATTAACTGGTTTGCCGAGCAGGGTATAGAACAGGATCGCTTAATTTTTTATCCAAAACGTAGTATGGGTGTTTATATGACGCTACATAATCAGGTGGATATCTGTTTGGATACTTTTCCTTATAATGGTGGTACTACGACTTGTCATGCCTTATGGATGGGGGTGCCGACACTAACCTTAGCGGGACAAACACCAGCGGGTAGAACCGGAACGACCTTGTTAAGTCATGCAGGATTGGAGCACCTTATTGCTGTTAATGAGGATGATTTTGTCAAGAAAGGGCTGAGTTTAGCTAATGATATAGAGCAACTCGCCCAGATACGCAGGGAGTTGCGTACACGTTTTAGCTTGTCGGCTATAGGACAACCTGAATTGATTGCTAAAGGCTTGGAACATGCTTTTCGCCTGATGTGGAAACGTTGGTGTGATGATCTTCCACCTATAATGCTTGATGTGACTGATACTCAAATAAGCACAGAGTCATCAGCACTCCAATCATGACTAACGCTAAAAAATCCCTGCCTATTTATGTAACCCAGCCTTTACTGCCCGATCTGGCCGATTTCATGCCTTATCTTGAGCAAATATGGGCCAGCAAGTGGCTAACCAATAGCGGCCCCTTTCATCAACAACTAGAGCAAGCGCTTTGTGATTATTTAGGCGTTAAACATTTGGCCTTATTTGCTAATGGCACTTTAGCATTAGTAACTGCTTTGCAAGCCTTGCGTATTACCGGCGAAGTGATTACCACACCCTATACCTTTGCAGCCACTGGCCATGCCTTGTTGTGGAATGGCATCAAGCCCGTTTTTGTCGATATTGATCCTATTACTCTTAATCTTGATCCTGACAAAATTGAAGCGGCTATCACGCCACAAACCACGGCTATTATGCCGGTACATTGTTACGGCCAACCTTGTGATGTTATGGCTATTCAAAAGATCGCTGACAATTATGGCTTAAAAGTGATTTACGATGCCGCTCATGCTTTTGCCGTGCAATGTCATGATGGCAGTGTCTTGAATCATGGCGATTTGTCGATACTCAGTTTTCATGCCACGAAAGTATTCAACACTTTTGAGGGTGGCGCTATCATCTGCCATGACGCCAAAACCAAGCAGCGTATTGATCATTTGAAAAACTTTGGTTTTGCCGATGAAGTAACGGTGGTGGCACCCGGCATTAATGGCAAGATGAGTGAAATTAACGCCGCCTTTGGTTTGTTACAACTTAATGGCATTGATGAGGCCTTAGAAAAACGCAAATGGGTAGACACTATATATCGGCAATGTTTAGCCACTATAAAAGGTATAGTTTGTCCCTTAGGCATGGGAGAAAAGGCCACTAATTATGCTTATTTTCCTATTTTAGTACAGTCTGACTATCCACTGACTCGTGATGCGCTGTATCAAAAATTTCGTGATAATAATGTTCAGGTGCGCCGCTATTTTTATCCCTTAATCAGTGATTTTTCGATGTACAGAGGCTTGCCCTCATCGGCTCCTGCTAATTTGCCGGTTGCTAAGAAAACAGCAGAACAAGTGATTTGTTTGCCGATTTATCCTGATTTATCTAGGGAACAGATAGAATTTATTATTAGTTTGATGGTCGATTAGTTTTTATAAAATAAAATATCAACTATAGGATGTGCTGAACGACAGTGAAGCGCATCGCTCTATCGTGGTGATGCGCTTCACT
>CAIVGC010000366.1 GCA_903905335.1 uncultured Methylococcaceae bacterium | reverse complement strand
TCATGGCCAAAGAAAAATTTTCACGTAGTAAGCCGCATGTAAACGTAGGGACCATAGGTCACGTTGATCACGGCAAGACAACTCTAACAGCTGCATTAACCACGGTAATGGCAAAATTACACGGTGGCGCAGTCAAAGCATTCGATCAAATTGATAACGCACCTGAAGAACGCGCTCGTGGTATCACCATAGCGACATCTCATGTTGAGTACGAATCTGCAGTACGTCATTACGCTCACGTTGATTGCCCAGGCCATGCTGATTATGTAAAGAATATGATTACCGGTGCGGCGCAAATGGATGGCGCTATTCTGGTATGTTCTGCTGCTGATGGTCCTATGCCTCAAACTAGAGAGCACATTCTATTATCAAGACAGGTTGGCGTTCCATATATTGTCGTGTTTCTAAACAAAGCTGACATGGTTGACGACGAAGAACTAATTGAATTAGTGGAAATGGAGCTTCGTGAGTTGCTGGATATGTATGAATTTCCTGGCGATGATACTCCAATTATCCGAGGTTCTGCGCTGCTCGCCCTACAAGGTGACGAAAGTGAAATCGGCATGCCAGCAGTGATTAAATTAGTTGAAGCGCTGGATACTTATATTCCATTGCCAGAGCGTGCTGTAGACGGTGCATTCTTGATGCCTGTTGAAGATGTATTTTCAATATCAGGTCGTGGTACGGTAGTAACAGGTCGTATTGAACGTGGCATTATCAAAGTAGGTCAAGAAGTTGAAATTGTTGGCATTAGAGCAACTGTTGTAACAACAGTAACTGGTGTTGAAATGTTTAGAAAGTTGCTTGATCAAGGTGAAGCTGGTGACAACGTAGGTTTGTTACTTAGAGGCACTAAGCGTGATGATGTTGAGCGTGGTCAAGTATTGGCTCACAAAGGTACTATTAAACCTCATGCCTTCTTTAATGCAGAGATTTATGTTTTATCTAAAGATGAAGGTGGTCGTCATACGCCATTCTTTAACGGCTATAGGCCGCAGTTCTATTTCAGAACGACTGACGTAACGGGTGCAGTTGATTTACCAGAAGGCGTAGAAATGGTTATGCCTGGTGATAATATTTCTGTAAAAGTTAAATTAATATCTCCGATTGCAATGGAAGATGGGTTGCGCTTTGCAATTCGTGAAGGTGGTCGTACAGTAGGTGCAGGTGTTGTTGCATCAATACTTGAATAAGTTTTAAAAATCATATAATATATCAAATTATTACAGTTTCTCTGAATTAGGTCAGTAGTTCAATTGGTAGAATGGCGGTCTCCAAAACCGCTGGTTGGGGGTTCGAGACCCTCCTGGCCTGCCAGTCAGATAAGTTGTAAATTTAATCAATAATAAAAATAAGACATGAATACAAACGTAGAGACTGAAACTCCGGTTTTGGATATTATTAAAAAAATCTTTTCTGCTTTAATAGTGGTCGCTGCGGTTTCTGCATTTTACTACTTTTCAGTCGATCATGATTCTGTCAAAGAAGTTAGGTTGCTGTTTAGAGTCTTAGGTTTAGTTGCTGTAATTGCTGCAGTGTTAGGCTTGATGTCAACCACTAAAACAGGCAAGTTCGTATTGTCTTTCATATTAGAATCTAAGCAAGAAGTAAGAAAGGTCATTTGGCCTACTCGCGATGAGACCACGCGTACCACATTGTTGGTTTTTGCAATGGTATTTATTGTGGGTCTTATCTTATGGATACTCGATATGTTCTTGTTTTGGGGTGTTCGACTATTAACTGGTCAGGGGTAATATAATGGCATTGCGTTGGTACGTTGTTCATGCCTACTCAAACTTTGAAAACAAAGTTAAGCAAGCATTAGAAGAAAGAGTTAAAAGAGAAGGCCTAGAGCAATACTTTGGTAAAATATTAGTGCCTACTGAAGAAGTCGTAGAAATGCGCATGGGTCAACAAAGAAAAAGCGAAAGAAAATTCTTTCCAGGTTATGTTTTGGTTCAAATGGAATTGACAGACGAAACTTGGCATTTAGTAAAAGACGTGCCTAGAGTGCTTGGTTTTATTGGTGGAACATCTGATAGGCCCGCTCCAATATCTGAAAAAGAAGCCATGTCTATACTCAGTAGAGTTGAAGATGGCGTTAATAAACCTAGACCTAAAGTGCTGTTTGAGGTTGGTGAAGTTATAAGAGTTGTTGACGGACCATTTAAAGACTTTAATGGTGTTGTTGAAGAAGTAAATTACGAAAAGAGTAAGTTAAAGATTTCTGTGCTTATATTTGGCCGCTCAACTTCGGTTGAATTAGCTTTTGGGCAGGTAGAAAAAAGCTAAGTAATGTAGTAAATCTCACATTCAAGCAAAAAATAAATAGATCTCTGTCTGAATAAGGCAGGGATTTTTGTGTCTAGGGGAGCCCAAAGGCGTTATTACCCATATTAGGAGTAAAAAATGGCAAAAAAAATCACGGCATATATTAAGCTGCAAGTAAAAGCAGGTGAAGCCAATCCAAGTCCACCAGTAGGCCCTGCATTAGGTCAACGTGGTGTTAATATTATGGAGTTTTGCAAGGCGTTCAATGCAAAAACTGCAGATGTTGAAAAAGGCTTACCATTACCTGTCGTTATTACTGTTTATAGTGATCGCAGTTTTACCTTTATTACCAAAACACCACCAGCCTCTATATTATTAAAGAAAATAGTTGGCATTAAAAGTGGTAGCAGCAATCCTAATACTAAAAAAGTCGGCACAGTGACTTTAGCGCAATTAGAAGAAATTGCTAAAACAAAAATGGAAGATTTGAATGCTGCAAATCTTGAAGCAGCCGTAAAAACAATTGCAGGTAGTGCGCGTAGCATGGGCCTGAATGTGGAGGGATTATAATGGCTAAGTTGTCAAAGAAAGCAAAGTTGGTTAAGAGTAAAGTAGATAAAACTAAGCAATACTCTATTACTGAAGCGGTTCAAATTTTAAAAGATTTAGGCACTGCTAAGTTTAATGAAGCCATTGATATCAGTGTTAATCTTGGTGTAGATCCTCGTAAATCAGATCAAAATGTTCGTGGCGCAACTGTTTTGCCAAACGGAACAGGTAAAACTGTACGCGTAGCTGTATTTACTCAAGGCCCAAATGCTGAAGCGGCAACCGCTGCGGGTGCTGATATAGTAGGCATGGAAGATTTAGCTGAGCTAGTTAAAAAAGGCGAAATGAATTTTGATGTTGTTATTGCTTCACCTGATGCAATGCGTGTTGTTGGTCAATTAGGTCAGATTTTAGGTCCAAGAGGCTTAATGCCTAACCCTAAAGTTGGTACAGTAACTGCTGATGTTGCTACCGCAGTTAAGAATGCTAAGTCTGGACAAGTTCGTTATCGTACTGATAAGTCAGGCATTATTCACACGACTTTAGGTAAGTTGACGTTTGATGCAAAAGATATTCAAGGAAACTTAGAAGCCTTACTTGCTGATTTACGTAGAGCTAAGCCTACTGCCTCTAAAGGTGTATATATTAAAAAGATTACCTTGTCTTCTACTATGGGTCCAGGCCTTTGGTTAGATCCAAGTAGTTTTGCCAACTAAGTATAAAAGACTTTGGATTGCCGTTTTATACGGTAGTCGTCGAAGACCGCAGGTGTGAAAACTTAATTACATATTAAATATGTTCCCTGCGTAGGCGGTTGTTATCTTTATGACAAATTAACCGTATGGGGCATCCGTAATGATGCCAAATATCACTTCTGGATTGTCCAGAAAAATAACGGAGTTTAATTGTGGCACTAAATTTAGATGGCAAAAAAGCTGTCGTAGAAGAAGTAGCTCAATTCGCTGCAAAAGCATATTCTGCAGTTGCCGCTGAATACCGTGGCTTAACCGTCACGGAATTAACTGAGTTGCGTAAAAAAGCTAGAGAAACTGGCGTTTATCTACGTGTAATTAAAAATACATTAGCAAAACGAGCAGTGGTTGGAACAGAATTTGAATGTATGCAAGATGGCCTAGTAGGTCCTTTGCTGATCGCATTTTCAATGGATGATCCAGGCTCAGCTGCTCGTTTAATTAACGATTTCGCTAAAACACACGACAAATTAATTACTAAAATTGTTGCTATTGGTGGTGAAGCGTTTGATGGTTCTGAACTTGCAAGATTGGCAAGTCTACCAACACGTGATCAAGCTATCTCATTGTTAATGTCAGTCATCAAAGCGCCAGTTGCAAAACTTGTTCGCACTTTGGATGCTGTTAGAAATCAGATGCAAGAAGCTGCATAATTACACAAACCTAGTTTAAAATCTAATAAAAGAGGAATATACAATGGCGATATCACAAGCTGATATTTTAGAAGCTGTATCAAATATGTCAATTATGGAAATAGTTGATTTAATTTCAGCTATGGAAGAAAAATTTGGCGTTACTGCAGCAGTTGCAGCAGCAGCACCAGCAGCAGCAGCTGCAGTTGCTGAAGAACAAACTGAATTTGATGTTATCTTGACATCTTTCGGCGAAAATAAAGTTGCCGTTATTAAAACAGTTCGTGGCATCACTGGATTAGGTCTTAAAGAAGCTAAGGATGCCGTTGAAGGCGTTCCTACAGTATTGAAAGAAGGCATTCCTAAAGCTGAAGCAGAAGATATTAAAAAGCAGCTTACTGAAGCTGGCGCTACCGTCGAAATTAAATAAAAATTTTGACGTAAATTGTAGAGCTGCATTTTAGCACTCTACTTAAAGTATGGCTGGTGGCTTATGTCACCGGCCTTTTACTGTTTATAATAATTCACAGTAGAAATAATTCATGACGAAAAGGTCTGGAAGCGATATGTCCTACTCTTTTACCGAAAAAAAGCGTATTCGAAATAACTTTGGGAAAAGTACTGAAGTACTTGA
>CAIVGC010000365.1 GCA_903905335.1 uncultured Methylococcaceae bacterium | reverse complement strand
CATCTGCTTAATTTCATGCTGGAGGGCTGGTCTTGTAAGCCGGAGAATCGAATTATTCGACCTCCTAAACCAAAAACTGGATAGGTTGTAGTCATAATGAGAATTGCTGGCCATAGCCATGCAAACAGAATCCAGCGCGCACTTTGTGTTAGTGGGTGCGGGTGATGAAGCAGAGTTGGTGCGTGATGTAATTGCACGACATAATTTACATAATATGACGCTGTTGCCTTCAGTACCCCAGAATGATTTTAAAAACATGTTAACTGAGTTTGATATAGGTTTGTTTAGCCTGCATCACGATCATACTACGCATAATTTTCCCGGTAAGTTATTGGGTTATATGGTTCAAGAAAAACCCATTCTGGGCAGTGTTAATCCTGATAATGATTTAAAAGATGTCCTAGAAAAAGCAGAGGCAGGGCTGATCACCATTAATGGTGATGATGAAAGCTTACTCACTAATGCATTAAAATTACTGCATGATAGCGCTTTGAGAAAAACCCTAGCTGTTAACGCTAAGCAATTACTGGCTGAGGTATTTTCTGTACAGGCAGCAGCAAATAGTATTTTAGCGGCAATGAAGCGTATTGATTAAGCCAAAAGGAAATATGGGTTGGCGATGGATCACGGTTTAATATGGAATTAAATTGTAGCCTGCAATCTACAATCATCATTTATTTTAATCTTTAACTTTTGTATCTAAGTTGATACAATCAAGATATGAATTATATCATCGAACAAACACAAAGTTTCGCCAAATGGCATAAAGAATTGCGTGATTTACGAGCAAAGGTTGCTATTGCTAGGCGTATTATTCGTGCAGAAAAAGGTAATTTAGG
The DNA here is from genome assembly GCA_903905335.1 of uncultured Methylococcaceae bacterium. Taxonomy (GTDB): domain Bacteria; phylum Pseudomonadota; class Gammaproteobacteria; order Methylococcales; family Methylomonadaceae; genus Methylobacter_C. The sequence continues at coordinate 2,326 of CAIVGC010000365.1, read as the reverse complement.
CGACATCAAATCAGTGGGTGAATGTGTTTCTGAATTGCGAATTGATGTAGGAACTGGCTACCGCGTTTATTTTACGCTGCGAGGTGGCCTGTTTGTATTACTGCTAGCTGGAGGCGATAAGTCTACGCAACAGGCCGACATTCAACGGGCGATTAAATTAGCTAAAGAGGTTTAAATTATGACTGTAAAAACTGAAAAACTGTTGCCATTTGATATGGTTACTCTGCTCGATAGCGACGAAATGATTAGCGAATATCTGTCTCAAGTACTTGAAGATGGAGACGCTGATGAACTGCTAAGTGCGCTAGGCTATATAGCAAAGGCCAAAGGTATGGCAATCATCGCAAAAGAATCAGGGCTAGGCCGAGAAAGTCTTTACAAAGCTCTTGCTCCAGGCTCACACCCCCGTTTTGATACCATATTAAAAGTCATTAAAGCATTAGGTGTCAAACTCCATGCCGAACCTGTTTAATGAAATTAAAAGAGCAATCAACGACAAACTACAGTTTATTAATGCACATTCCTAACCCTAAATAAAATATGAGTGGCTTATGCCAAGGTATTTTATTGCTACTTAAGTAAGTAAGTTAGTTGAAAATAAGGTATCCACTTAACACGGTACAAAACGGTCTCGTAGGTCGGGTGACGGCTTTATCGTCGTCCGACATTAGGCATTCAACTTACGCTATTGTCGGGCACGAAAAGCATGTGCCCGACCTACAGTTGATCACTATTATGGATGATGAAGGCTTATTCAATAACGCATTAAAATTACTGCATGATAGTGCTTTACGAAAATCCTTAGGCACAAACGCCAGGCAACTACTTTCTGAGGTTTTTTCTGTACAGGCAGCTGCAAATTATATTTTAGCGGCAATGAAGCGAGTTGATTAAGCCAAATAAAAACTGATTGCTAAGTTGATTCCTAAATGCTACTGTTTCCCAAAATGGGAGAAATGATTAAGCTATGCGTATTATCGCTAAAAGTACCTTAAAGAAGTTCTGGGAGCAGCCGCAATATACTGATTCGCGTGCACCACTGGAAAGTTGGCATGATGAAGTATTGAAAGCAATTTGGACGTCTCCGCAAGCCGTTAAAGAGCAATATGGAAGCGCCAGTATCTGCGCTAATAATCGAGTGGTTTTCAATATCGGTGGTAATAAATACCGGTTGGTAGTTGAAATTCAATATAGGGCTAACATTGTATGGGTAAAATTTATCGGTACCCATGAGCAATATGACAAGATTGATGTGGAGAACATAAATGAATATTAAGCCTATCCGTAACGACGAAGATTTGGCGCTTACCTTTAGACGTCTTGAAGCTATTTTTCAAGCTGATGAAGGTACACCGGAAGCTGATGAAATGGAAGTTCTGGTGGCTTTGGTCGAAGCCTATGAAAATAAACACTACCCCATTAATTCGGCCGATCCCATCGATGCCATTAAGTTTCGAATGGAGCAACAAGGCCTTACGCCACGAGATCTTGAAGCCTATATTGGCTCCAGTGGCCGAGTATCTGAGGTGTTAAACCGTAAGCGCTCCTTGAGTCTGAGGATGGTTAAACGCCTGCATGATGGTTTACACATTCCCTATGAGAGCTTGCTATCCGGCGCATAGGGCAAAAACCAATATTGGGCTGTTTGTTATAATTACCATATTCAATCTCTTGGCGTTGGCCTTAAGGAACCTTGATGTAGCGCTACAATTTTGTGCGTGATTTGCAAGTATAAAGTGGGCGGCAAAAAACCGTAGGCATATTTACCCGATGTTTGACAGCGAAAGAGATCAAATGGCGGCTAGGCTTTATAAAGCTGGTTACGCTGATAAGATTTTAATAACTGGCATTGGGCACAGCTCTAAGGCTGGCCTGAACTATTATCAGCATCCTCGTTCCCTGTTTTTTCTTATGCAAGGCATTCCTGATGAGGCCTTGATGTTTGATGGACTGGCTATCAACATCCATCAAGAAACTATTAATCTTGCCGCTTTAATGACCGCACAACACTGGCGCAGCGTGCTGGTTGTTAGCGATCCGCCACATATACACCGCATTGATTATTTCTTAGAAGCTCTTTTTACACAGAATGGTTTATCTTATCGCTTGATACAAAGTGATATTCCGTCTTGGCATATCGGTCGTTGGTGGCAAGAACCTAGATGGCTATTTTTTTGTGTCAGTGAGGTTATTAAGCTAGTTTATTATGCGTTGGTTTATGGTGGTTAAAATAATGACTAAAAGTCTCTGATATTTTTTCCAGAATTAATAAATAATAACGGAAGATTTAGTGGTTTTTTTGATGATCTTTAATGCATCTATCGCT
>CAIVGC010000364.1 GCA_903905335.1 uncultured Methylococcaceae bacterium | reverse complement strand
CCTAAGTTTCAGCAATCGTTTACAATAATTCATGCAAAAAAATACAACTCTCAGCACCAATCTTTTCAGCAACTTATCGGCTAATGATAGCGAGCAAATTAAGCGCGCCTTAGCCATCGTCGCCCGTATTCCTGAGGACCCCCATTACAATCGCCCTAAGGGGATTGATGTGGCAGTAGTATTAAAAGATTACCATGTTGATATTAATACCCTGATAGCCGCACTATTAAGTGATCCTCGTCTTGCAAAATTATGCTCCGATACTGAGATCAAAGCACAATTCGGTGATGTCGTCGCGACTCTAATCAAAGATGTCAATTGGTTAAATAAATTAACCGTTTATACCCCAGACATGGCTAATAAGCCCAATCAGACTGAAACCTTGAGACGGATGCTCTTATCCATGACTCAAGATGTTCGTGCAGTACTGATTAAATTTGCTTATCGAGTTTATAGGCTACGCCATCTACCGAATGAATCTGCTGAAATTCGTCATTTTATTTCCCAAGAAACCTTAGATATTTATGCGCCTATTGCTAATCGTTTAGGCATACATCAGTTTAAATGGGAATTAGAAGACTTAGCTTTTCGGCATTTAGAACCGCAGATCTATAAACAAATTGCTAAATCCCTAGCCAATAAGCGGGTACAACGAGAACACTGTGTTAATAGTTTTATTGAGCTATTGCAGAAACATCTAAGCGAAGAACATATAAATAGTTCCTGTTACGGTAGGCCCAAGCATATTTACAGCATCTGGAAAAAGATGCAGCGTAAACAACTGACTATAGATGAGCTGTACGACTTACTGGCCGTAAGGGTGATAGTTGAGAATTTAACGCAATGCTATACGGTATTAGGTATCGTGCATAGTTTATGGCAATACATTCCTAAAGAGTTCGATGACTATATCGCTAATCCCAAAGAAAACGGTTATCAGTCTTTACATACTGTCATTTTAGATCCGCAAGGTAATCGTATTGAAGTACAAATACGCACACAAGATATGCACGATTATGCTGAATTAGGGGTCGCCGCTCATTGGGCTTATAAAGAAGGCGGCAAACAGTCGGCTGCCATGGAAAAAAGCGTGGCTACGCTTCGCAAACTTCTAGAAGAAAAACAAACTGATGAAGTACTCAGCGATGATTTTCGTAGTGAACTCTTTAACGATAGGGTATATATATTAACGCCAGCCGGTAAATTGATTGATTTAGTCAAAGGCTCTACTCCCTTGGATTTTGCCTATGCGGTGCATACCGAAATAGGTCATCGATGCCGTGGTGCAAAAATCAACGGTAAGATCGTACCCCTAACGTATCAACTAAAATCGGGTGAGCAAGTAGAAATACTCACCTCCAAAGAAAGTGCCCCAAATCATAACTGGATCAATCCAAACTTAGGTTATCTAAAATCCTCTCGCGCTATTAGTAAAGTAAAAAGCTGGTTTAAAAATCAACAGCAAACAGAAAATATCCTTCGAGGCCGAGCTATTCTGGATAAAGAAAGTCAGCGCCTAGGTTTAAAAGTCTTAAATATGGTCGACATGCTGAGCCATTTTAAACAACCCGATACAGATTCCTTACTTGAAGCCATAGGTCGCAGCGATATTAATAGCCGGCAACTGGCTGGATTTTTAAAAGTTCCCGAGCTAGAAGAACTGCCCTTTAACATGCGAGCTAAAAAGACTTTTGCAAAGTCGGCCGTATCAGTGGCAGGTATCGATAATGTGCAAACATCTTTTGCTCATTGCTGTACACCCGTGTCCGGTGAGGACATTATTGGATATATTTCTCATCATAAAGGAATTACCGTACATCGTAGCGACTGCAAAAACATCAAAGAACTCAGCCTAGAAAAACAAGCTCAGCTTATTTCTGTATCCTGGGGCGATAAAAAAACCAGCCATGCGGTACCTATTGTTATTCACGCTTTTAATGCTCAAAACTTACTCCATAATGTCTCCCAAATGCTTACGCTAGCGAAGATTCATATTTTTAACGCAGCGTTAGAAACCCAAACTGATTTGTCCGCGACCTTAAATTTAACGCTGCAAATAGAAAATACCAATCAATTAGCTCAAATTCTAAGTAAGATAAGCTGCCTACCTCATATCATCGATGTTAAGCGTAAAACTTAACGAAGCTGCCTTTTGCCTTTAACTTTTTATTCGTAACTCATGTCACAAAACACTCAAAAACGCCTTATTTTAGTTGACGGCTCGTCTTTCTTATTTCGTGCCTATCATGGTGTACCGCCGCTTACTAATGCTCAAGGCGAACCGACTAATGCTATTTATGGCGTAACTAACATGTTACGTAAACTCATCACTGATTATCAAAGTGATTACGTGACTGTTGTTTTTGATGCGCCCGGCAAAACCTTTCGTAATGAGCTTTACCAAGACTATAAAGCGCATAGACCCCCTATGCCTGATGATTTACGTGTACAAATCGAGCCTTTACATCATTTGATTCGGGCTATGGGTTTACCGTTAATTATGGAAGTCGGTGTAGAAGCGGATGACGTATTAGGCGCTTTGGCACAACATGCTGCTTTGCAAGATTTTGCTGTCGTTATCTCAACAGGTGATAAAGACATGGCTCAGTTAGTAACCGAGCAGATCACCTTAGAAAACACCATGACTAATACGCGCATGGATATTCAAGGTGTGATTGATAAGTTTGGTGTTAAACCAGAGCAGATTATTGATTATCTGGCCTTAATGGGTGATACCAGCGACAACATTCCTGGCATACCTAAAGTCGGCCCTAAAACAGCGGCAAAATGGCTACAACAATATGAAACTTTAGAGAACTTAGTTGCTAATGCTAATGACATTAGCGGAAAAATTGGCGAAAACTTACGCGCACATTTAAATATGCTTCCATTATCGAAGCAATTAACGACCATCAAATGTGACCTTAATCTGCCCTATACCATGGATGATTTAAAACGCCAGCCTACAGACTTGTCGGAGCTGAAAAGCTTGGTTTCAACTTTGGGTTTTTCATCGTGGTTAAAAGCACTCGACAATCAACTGGCAACCGTGATTGTTGAAGAGCCGTCGGTCGTCGTTGCTATAGAGTGTAATTATGAAACCATACTCACTGATCAGCACTTTAAAGAATGGCTAACACGCTTAGAGCAGGCTGATTTATTTGCTTTCGATACTGAAACTACTAGCTTAGATTATAGTTTAGCTCAGATCGTAGGCGTATCGTTTGCCGTGAGCCCTGGCAGTGCTGCTTATGTACCCTTAGCTCATGATTATCTTGATGCGCCTTTGCAACTCAATCGCAATGAGGTCTTAGAACAACTACGACCACTATTAGAAAATCCACTCAAAGCGAAACTAGGTCAGAATCTCAAATATGATAGCCATGTACTAAGCAATCATGGCATAAGCTTGCAAGGCATTGCGCACGATACCATGCTGGAATCTTACATAGTGAACAGCACAGCCACTAAACATAATATGGATGATCTTGCTAAGACCTATCTAGGTGTGACTACGATTCATTATGAAGATGTAGCTGGTAAAGGTGTAAAACAAATTCCTTTTCAGCAAGTCCCTATAGAACAAGCAGCGCCTTATGCGGCTGAAGATGCCGATATTACTTTACGTTTACATCAAGTCTTAATGACTAAGCTCCAACAAACACCGAGTTTATTAGCCTTATACACTGACCTTGAAATTCCTCTTATCAGCGTACTCAGCCGTATAGAAAGTCAGGGCGTATTGATTGATAGTGATATGTTAGCGCAGCAAAGTTTTGAACTCACTAATCATATCAACGCTCTTGAACAACAAGCACATGATTTAGCCGGCAGGGTTTTTAACTTAGGCTCACCTAAACAAATTCAAGAAATTCTCTATGATGAGCAAAAACTGCCTATTTTAAAGAAAACGCCTAAAGGCCAGCCGTCTACTGGAGAATCGGTATTACAGGAATTGGCTGTTAATTATCCTTTGCCTAAACTGATTTTAGATCATCGTAGTTTAAGCAAGCTTAAATCAACCTATACTGACAAGTTGCCACAACAAGTTGACCGTCAAACTGGCCGTATCCATACCTCTTACCATCAAGCCGTTGAGGCTACCGGTAGATTGTCATCATCTAACCCTAACTTACAAAACATTCCTATCCGTAGTGTAGAGGGTAGAAAAATAAGACAAGCCTTCATTGCGCCCTCAGGCTATAAAATAGTCGCTGCCGATTATTCACAAATTGAATTGCGTATTATGGCGCATCTGTCAGCCGATGAAGGTTTACTTAAGGCTTTTAGTGCAGGTCTTGATGTGCATACAGCAACGGCAGCAGAAGTTTTTGGCGTGGCTCTTGATCAAGTGACTACCGATTTACGTCGCTCGGCAAAAGCTATTAACTTCGGACTTATCTATGGCATGTCAGCTTTTGGTTTAGCGCAGCAACTCGGCTTATCTCGTAGCCAAGCGCAATCTTATATCGACTTATACTTTACCCGCTATCCGGGGGTAAAAAATTATATGGACACCATTAGAGAGTTGGCGCATGAACAAGGTTATGTAGAAACGTTATTTGGCCGTCGTTTATATTTACCAGAAATAACCTCGCGTAATGCAGCACGCAGACAATATGCCGAACGTACCGCTATCAATGCGCCCATGCAAGGCACGGCAGCAGATATTATTAAACGCGCCATGATTAGCACAGATCAGTGGTTATTCTCAGAAAAACCCGAGGCTAAAATGATTATGCAAGTGCATGATGAACTGGTTTTTGAAATTGCCGACGATCAACTGGACTACTGTACGGCAAAAATCAGAACACTGATGTGTTCAGCTGCTGATTTAAAAGTGCCATTGATCGTTGATATCGGTAGGGGTTTGAATTGGGATGAGGCGCATTAAATATCCCCCCTATAGGATGATGCTGAACGACAGTGAAGCGCATCCTATAAAAGTTTTAACCGAGTGATGAGTGCCTTAATAGCCTTTTCTTGCTTGATAATACTCTCACATAACTGAAATTGATTAACAGCTCTATGCAAGTTTTGCTCGGGTTCGGTGACTTTAAAATAGCGGTTAGCTTCCAGATAATCCGTATAAAAACGCAGGCCTAGTTCAAAGGGAATTAAGCGGATACTGGCATATAAATAATCATAATCAGCTTCTGAAAAAAACACACCCGCCTCAGACAAATAACTCGTTAATAAGGTCGTCGCTATCTCTAAATCAAATTCATTGGTCGCTAAGTTATGGCAACAAGATCGCAGACAATCACCAATATCATAATGCACTAAGCCGGGCTTAACGGTATCCAAATCAATCAGACTGATGATTTTCTGAGTGTCTTTAGCAAACAAAAAATTATTGAGCTTAGGATCGCCATGAATAACTCTTAAAGGCAAACAACCTTGCTGTTTTGCAGCTTCCAGATCGTTGATGAAGTATTGATGGTTAGCAATAAACGAGGCGCAATATTGGCTTTCAGGCGTGCTCGTTGTCGTTATTACTTGCTGATAATGGTTTAAGTAATCGGGAGCGATATGAAAACCGGGCAAAGTATCAACTAAGTGGCTAGGCTCAAGATCACTGACTAAGCGGTGAAAATGTGCCAAGGCAAAACCGGTTTGCTGAACTTGATTGATATCCGTGATAGCTTCTAAGCTTTCAGTATTTGCAATATATTCCAAGGCTCGCCAATATTGGCCTTGTTCATCCTGATAAAGCTCATCGTTACTTTGCGTTTTTAAAATAGCGGGGATTATAAGCTTAACGGCATCTTTAGGTTTTTGTGCAATATGGTAATTAAGCTGACTTAGATTAGCCATAATCTGCGCTGGCTGT
>CAIVGC010000363.1 GCA_903905335.1 uncultured Methylococcaceae bacterium | reverse complement strand
TTACCTAGGCGAACAAAAAAACATTAATCCGCTAACAAGACGTGGGCGAAAAGACTCCAAGCTAACCTTGGAAGACCGATTATTGCTGACACTTTATTATATTCGTCACTATCCGACTTTTATTAATTTGGCTGCGATTTTCGATATTAGCAAGTCGTATTGTCATAAGATTTATACCCGCACTGCAAGAGTATTGGCTAAAGTCGAAAAACTCCCCAGCCGCAAGGCACTGCAGGAAGATCCTACAGCCAGTGTGGCTATTGATGTTTCGGAGCAACCTATTGAGCGGCCGGTTAAAGATCAGAAAGCATATTGCTCAGGAAAAAAAACGCCATACGATTAAATCCCAAGTGGTCATTTGTGTATTGACACTGACTATCCTGTCGGTGGTGATGGGCAAAGGCAAGCAACATGATTTTTCAGTTTTCAAAGACGGTAGCCTATTGTTGCATCCCGATGCTCTGGTCTTGGGAGATTCGGGATACCAAGGGATACACAAATACCATAAGAACTCCATCTTGCCTGTTAAAAAGAAAAAAGACCAGCCTCTCTCGGCAGAAGACAAAGCCCATAATAAGTGGCTAGCAAAACGACGAATACGCATTGAGCATATTAATCGTCATTGTAAAATTTTCAGGATTGTTAAAGATGTTTATCTCGGTAAACATAAAAATTACTCGCTAACATGGAATTTCGTGGCTGCTCTTGTTAATCTGCGACATAACGGCATTTAGGAAAGAGGTCTAATAATTTTGAACTGCTTTATCGCCGCCACTAACTGATACGAATGCAATGAAGGTTCGTGTTGGCCAGTGTCATTCCAAAGATAAATTCTTCGCCCTTCGCTTTACCTTTTCGACTAAAAGCTCTTCTTGCTATAAAAATTGCAAATGAACTTAACTGTAGAGGGTCCTTAAACCATCGCTTTAAGACAGTCAATCTCGTTAGCTCTTGCGGTCCTTTATCCTCGATATCTGAAACAATCCTTAATAGCTTTTCTGGTATGTCGGTTCTCAATGTTCAGAGTCTCCCTGATAATAATTAAATGAAGTAAACCTAAGCCGATGATCCTGTTTTGTCAAACAGATGAGCACCATGTTGCAAAACTGCTTGCGGTAAAGAGGACGGTGGTGAGTGTTTCTTGATGGCCGATTACCGCTATTCGCGGCGGTAAGCACCTAACCCCAGCAGATATTCAATCCAGATGTTTTTACAATACCGAAATGACTAACGCGAAAACAAAAGAGACAATCAAAAAAATAGTAAAAACTCTTTTTTTGGTAAGTTCTGTTTTTATTAGTTCAATCTCAAGTAAAAAGGCATCTTTACTGTTTTCAGCATAAATTATCCGTTTACACCGGCCCCTAAATGAACGCTTTTCATCATTGACTTCTTCCTCTGCAATAAGCTCTGCTAGGGTTAAGTAAAGATCACCGCATGAAGGACATTTCTTATCAGAACTTTTACGTTCAAAGCCACAAGACTGACATACTTTCATTATTCACCCTATTAAGTTATTTGGATGCTTATTCTAATCATATTACGTTATGAAAGCGCTATGAAAAGTCACTCGCTCTATCGAACCTTGTAGCATTAGCAGAGGCTTGTCAGCAAAATTGGGTGGCTGAGAGGTTTGAATGCCCTAGATGTCTTTAATTGAAGACTAGGCGGTAAGATTTTTCGCATAATCGCAAGCGACTGATCAGTAGTAACCCAAACACAAGACCTGTTGGGGCTTTTATAATACAATCAAGTCATATATTGGACACCGACAGGAGACTCTTATGAATAATTCAATGGTTACAACCGCACTCACTTTGCCAGGATACAAAATTGTTAGCAGCCATGGTGTCGTGCGTGGCATTACTGTTCGCTCTCGTTCAATCATCGGCAATTTCTTTGGCGGACTACAGTCACTATTTGGTGGAAATATAACAATCTATACAAGACTATGTGAACGAGCACGAGCAGAGACTTACCAACTCATGTGTGAGCATGCTGAGCAACAAGGTGCCAATGCCATTATTTCTGTGCGCTATGATGCAACTGACCTTATGGCCGGCCTCACTGAAGTGTTGTGCTATGGTACAGCAGTGATTGTTGAGCCAGATTCTTCAATATAGGCATGCCGTTACGATCTTTATTGAATTTACCAATGAAATCAGAAGACCTACAAAAGTTAGTTACATTTGTTATGCCTTACGGTAAATATAAAGGCCGAGTCATTGCAGATTTACCTGGTCACTATCTTAATTGGTTTGCCAGAGAGGGATTTCCTAATAATGAGTTAGGCCAGTTATTAGCGCTGATGCAGGAGATGGATCATAATGGATTGAAACCGCTGCTCGATCCCTTAAGAAAGACCACAAAAAAACACTAAGAAGATCTGCTTACCAAGATGGGAAAGTTGCTCGAAATGGTGCTCGATTTTTGATGAAAACTAGTTTTCGTATGTCGATTGAAGTACCTAGGAGGAGGCCCTCCGAGAATAAGTCTCTCGAACGAGCAAGCTCTGGCTAAGTTCGTAGAAATTTAAAAATTGTTGATGCCAAATTTAAAATTAACGGAAAATTGCACAATTTTGATGTTAGAATTCGTTCATAACGGACTTATCGGATGTGTTTTTACCTATATTGCTAGGTTTGTAGCGAAATTTTCAAACTCCGGATGGATTAATCCCGTAACGATTCAGTTGGCAGAATCTTTTGCCAATCAAACGAGGGTCCGGGATCTGTTTTGCGACCTGGGGCAATGTCACTATGTCCGGTTATTCGTTGTCTTGATAATTTAGGGTAGGTGGCTAATAAGCTTTTAATAATGGTCGTTAGTTTTGAATATTGCGCAGCGGTGTAAGGACAAGTTTCTGTACCTTCTAGCTCTATACCGATAGAAAAATCATTGCAGCGTTCTTGTTCGTTATAACTAGATTGCCCTGCATGCCAAGCACGTTTGTTAAATGCGACATATTGCACGCAGACGCCGTCACGTTTAATTAATAAATGCGCAGATACTTTAAGTTGATAGATCTCTTTAAAATAAGGATGGTCGCCAGGTTTAAGTGTGTTGCAAAATAATTGATCTATATAAGGGGTATCAAATTCACCGGGGGGTAAGCTGATGCAGTGTATGACTATTAATGAAATATCGTCAGCATCTGGACGGTCATCACAGTTGGGTGAGGGGATTTTAATGGCATCAGTGAGCCAGTGTTGAAGGATAGTCATGAATTTTAATTACCTAAAAAGCGTGTGTTCGTCACATCTTTGGGGTGCACCGGGTCAGACGACTCTTTACTTTATTACTTATATTTTTGGCTCATAATTTTTTGAGAGATAATTCTTTCGGGAATTATCTAAACTTTTTTAAAGAGAGCCCGAGTCGGTGCCTGCATAATGAGTTGTGGAATGGCCGATAATGGCAAAATGCCATCGACCCCACCCAGTTTAACGGCTTCTTTGGGCATACCATAAACCACGCAACTAGCTTCATCTTGAGCGATAGTTAAAGCACCCATATCGTGCATCTCTTTCATACCAAGGGCGCCGTCATCACCCATGCCGGTTAAGATAATACCTATGGCATTAGAGCCAGCAGACTGCGCGCAGGAGCGGAACAATACATCAACTGATGGGCGATGTCGACTTATTAGCGGGCCGTCTTTGACATCAACTTGATATTGGGCGCCACTACGTTGCAGCAACATGTGTTTGCCACCTGGCGCGATTAAAACTAACCCAGGCAAAGCCCGGTCATTTTGTGCCGCTTCTTTTACTGTCACTTGGCAAATGCTGTCTAATCTTTTGGCAAAAGCGGCCGTAAAATGTTCCGGCATATGTTGTACTACAACAATAGCAGGAGCGGATCGCGGTAGTTGAGTAAATAAATATTCCAATGCTTGAGTTCCGCCGGTTGAGGTGCCGATAACAATCACTCGATCTGTCGTTTTTGTCATTGGTTTCAAGGTGCTAGAGCCGAGTAGACTATCAGTGCTGGCAGCAATAGTGGGAGACTTAACAGACAGAGATTTTATAATCCTAGGTCGTGATTGGGCAGCGGCTTTGATAATATCAATAATGCTGGCTTTGGATTCTTGTAAAAAATTACGTAAGTTAACTTTCGGTTTTGTAATAATATCGACCGCCCCAGCACTCATTGCTTGCATGGCCACTTCCCCCCCTTTTTCCGTTAAGGTGGAACAGATAACGACAGGCGTGGGGCGATCATTCATCAGTTTTTTAAGAAAAGTCACACCGTCCATACGTGGCATTTCAATGTCCAACACAATAACATCAGGCCATTCAATTTCCATGCGTTTCATCGCAAAAAGAGGATCAGCCGCAGTGCCTATCACTTTTATGCCTGAGACACCGTCCAGTAAGCTGGTTAATACTTGTCGTACTACGGCAGAATCATCGACAATCAATACTTTAATCATTCGATACGTTTTTCAATGTGTAGAGTGCTATTACCAAAAGTCAGCCTGATCTGATGGTTGTAAAATTTGTACCGTAGTTGTTTTTTCTAGTAATCGTTGTTCTTTTTTAATCACTGCTTGTTCGTCGCTGTGCTTAATACTTTTAACATAAACGGAAAAATCATTCGCCAGAAAAAAAATATTACGTCCTATTTGACCACCTAATCCGGAAGCAATCAATGGGATGCGCTCAGTTGTTAAAAAAGTTTTAATAAATTCGCAATTAACCGAACCTACAGATTGTCTGTCTTGCGATTTATTACTTAGATTGAGTACGTCGCCGCCCCCAAAAGCTTTTGCTTTTAAATAGTGACGTTGAGCTCCCTTTTTTAGCATTTGATTAATTAGTAATTCCATTGCATGTATGCCATAGCGTCCACATTCTGAATCTAATAACACAGCATGGTGTGCAGTATGCTGATGAGCCAGCAAAAAATGATTCATACCTATGACACGATTAATTGGATCATACAAACACGCAGCTACGCATGAACCCAGCAAAGTAGAAATGATTTCATCTTTTTGGGTCACATAACTTTCGCCGGGATCAATAATAACGCGCGGCAATCCCTGATATTGTCCTACTTGCATAGCTTTTGATAAATAGAAGGCGTCACCATGGATAATTCCGTTTTAATACTGTGCAGCGTTTCAGAGTGGCTGATAAAAAAATAGCCCCCTGGCTTTAACGCTGAAATAACGCGTTGCACGATATCTTGTTTAGTTTCGGTATCAAAATAGATTAATACATTACGTAAAAAAATAACGTCAAATTGCCCTAGCGCTTTAGGTAGTGCGGTTTTAAGATTAATCTGTTCAAAACGGACTCGGTTTCTTATTTTTTCATCGACACGAAAATAACCTTCTTGTGTACGCACGCCTTTTAAACAATATTTGTTCAGGTAGCTTGGCTCCATATTATCTAGTCTGTCGATCAAATAAATGCCTTTTCGCGCAGTTTCTAACACCTCGGTATTGACATCGGAGCTGAAGATTTCCCATTTTCTCATGCCTAATCCCTCGGCTAGTAACATGGCTATGGAGTAACTTTCTTCTCCAGTGGAACTTGCAGCGCTCCATAGGCGAAAATTATCGCCCCGCCAAGACTTAATAATTTGTTTTTGAAGAAAATCAAAGTGTTTAGGTTCGCGAAAAAAATACGTTTCATTGGTGGTCAGTATATTAACCATCAATTGAAATTCGTGGGGATGTTGCCCAGCATTTAGTAATTGACAATATTGCCCATACGTTTGTAAGCCATAATGCAGTAACCGTTTTGCTAAACGACTGGCCACCATAATTTTTTTTTCAGGTGAAAGAGCGATGCCTGCATGATCGTGAATAATACGCCTGAAATAAGCGAACTCCTCAACGCTGATGGGTTCAAGATGACTAATAAATTTCTCTCTTTGTAATAAAATAATTACATTTAGCTGTTGCATGATAGCACTAAATAAAAATATCCATTACACTTGTAATAATAATCATACAAGTATAAGGGATATTCTAATGCCGCCAGTTCAAAATAATAGCGACAGTCAGTTTTTATACGGTTTATTACCTGCGTTGCCAGTAATATTGGGCGGGATAATCATCAGTTGGCAAATTGGGGTTACTTTTTATGGCGTATTGGTCTACTTGCTATTGGTTTTGCTGGGAATGGGCTGCGGATTTTTTTTGTGGCGTAGCCATGTCCATTCCTTGGCATTAATCAATTCTCATTGGGCTGAGGATGAAAATAGCAAGATAACGGCGGTTGCTAGTTACACCACAGAATTGGAACGCTTACTATTAAGCATCAGTCCTATACTTTCTCAACACGTCATGGTTTCGCGAGAATCTACCGAGCAAGAGATTATTTCGCTAGCTAGCCGTTTTGCGGATATGGCTAATGCGCTTCAGCAGATCGTTGACAGCACTGACACTAGCCTTGAAGGGAGATCACATTTTTATCTAGATAGTGTTATTAATAGCAGCCATGATTTGTTACAACCTGTTCTGGCATCACTCAGACAGCATCACCAGAAAAAATATGGTATTAAGGATGAGCTGCAGCAGTTGTCATCCGATATCAATAGCCTGTCTATTAACGCTACACAGGTCAATAATTTATACCTTAAGTTGTTGAGTCTTAAGAACACTGAGAATCAAGAGCCAACTTTTGCAGTTATTTTGGGCAGCTTGGCAAGTGATGTGCTGGAAATTGATCAACAACTAAGCAATAAGATTTACGGTATTAAAACAAAAGTAGAGGTCGCCTTAAGTACATCTGAAATTTCTGTGCAAGCTGACAACTTAACGCTGTCTCAAACCGAAGCTAATATTGACCAAATTTTATTCCACTTGAATCTGGCTTCAAGTCATTATCATGACAATGTTAAAGCGCTTAGAAACAATGCCGAACAAATCCGTGTAGAAATAGATGAGGTATTAATAACCTTGCAGTTTCAAGATCGTGTTAGCCAAATCTTATCGCAAGTTGAAAGTAACCTTTTGAATCTGCAGAAAACTATTGAAACCATACAACAGCAAGGCAGTAATCGTGACGGTAATATGTTGCAAGTTGATGCTGCTGTAGAACATATAGAAGAAAGCTATAAATCAGTTAATTCGCTACATTGTCCGTCGGATGATTCAGATGACTTAACTTTTTTTTAAACCCAATATCAACATAACTAATAGGTTTTAACTCATGACGAAAACAATTTTGATTGTGGATGACTCTACTTCAATGCGACAGGTAATCAGTATTGCCTTAAAAGACAGTGGTTATGAAGTCATTGAGGCGTGCAATGGCCAAGATGCGTTAAACAAACTAACGGGCATTAAAATTCATCTTATCGTCTGCGATATTAATATGCCGGTAATGGATGGCATTACTTTTGTTAAATCAGCTAAGCAACTAGATCATTATCGATTTACCCCTATCATCATGCTAACAACTGAAATGGCAGATGAAAAAAAACAAGCTGCAAGAGATGCTGGCGCTAAAGCTTGGGTAACTAAGCCCTTTAAACCACCTATCTTACTCTCAGCTATTGCCAAATTAGTCCTACCTTAATCTTATCCGAGAACTGTCATGACCGTAAAAGTTAGCCACGATGGCACAGTGCAATTAGCTATTCATGATGAGATGACTATATATAATGCACATTCACTTAAAGAAATGTTCTTGGATCATTGTCATTCCGGTGCGCAGGAATTACAAATTGATTTATCGGCGGTGACTGAAATTGACAGTGCAGGAGTACAGTTACTGTTATTACTCAAACTTGAAGCTCAGAAGCGGGGCTTTATTCTACGTTTATTGAGGCACAGCGAAGCAGTTATTGAAGTTTTTGAACTACTCAAGCTCAGTATATATTTTGGCGACCCCATTGTTATTCACGCTAATTGGAAATAATCATGAGTGATATTAATCCCGCCTTAGAAACCTTTGCCCAAGAAGTTGATGAATTATTAACTGCTATGGAAGACGCGTTATTAGTTTTAGAAGCAACGCCGGATGATGTTGACTGCATCAATAGTATTTTTCGCGCTATGCACACGATTAAAGGTTCAGCGGGGCTCTTTGGTTTTGATGAAGTTGTTGCCTTCACCCATGAAGCTGAAACTTTGCTAGATAAAGTTAGAAATAACGAACACCTAATTGATGCTCAACTTATCGCTGTTCTGCTGGCTTGTAAAGATCACACCGCTCAGATTATTCAGCATGTTCTTTCTAATGAAGACGAACCCTTACCGATAGCGTTGCAACAACAAAGCGAGGCGCTAATTACCCAGTTAACCGGCACATCGCCTGTTGCCAAGAACATGACATCGACTCAGGAGAATAAAGCCGATCATGTTGAAGTTGATGTCAATACCTCCGATAGCAGCGATAACTGGATTATTAGCTTAGCTTTTAAACAGAATGCACTGCGTAACGGCATGGATCCTCTATCGTTTATTCGTTATTTGCAAACCTTAGGCAAAATTATAGACGTGATTGTTAGCATGCCGACATCGCTTCGTATGGAAGAGATGGAGCCAGAAGACTGTTTTCTGAATTTTAAAATAGTCTTTAATAGCCGTGCCGATAAAAAAACGATAGAAGAGGTGTTTGAGTTTGCCGAAGATGATTGCAATATTATTATATTGCCACCACATTCCAGACAAGAACATTACTTACAATTGTTGGAGCATTTTCCAGAAGATCAGCTTAAGCGCTTAGGTGAAATGCTGATTGAAATCGGTGCATTAACCGAAAAAGAACTCGATTGCGTCCTTAAGGAACAAGGAAGCGACCATAATGCCATTATCAAACCTGTGGGTGAAATGCTGATTGCTAAAAATATTTTGCAGCAACCGGTTATAGTGCAGGCATTGATAAAACAGGAAGCAATCAAACAAAAAATCAACAAGGAGGCCAATTACATTCGGGTCGATGCTGCAAAGTTGGGTTATCTGATTAATTTGGTTGGTGAATTAGTGATTTCAGACGCCGCGATACGGCTGATTGTTGATAAGCACGGCTTGTCCGATGTCAATAATGTCGTCGGTGCGATGAGTCATCTAGTGGAAGAAATACGCGATACCGCATTACAATTGCGCATGGTACAAATCGGCGAGACTTTTACTCGTTTTCAACGAGTAGTTCATGATGTCAGCAAGGAATTGGGCAAACAAATTCAATTGCAAATTACTGGTGGTGAAGCCGAACTAGATAAAACCATTGTCGAAAAAATTAACGATCCATTAACCCATCTAATACGTAATTCGCTTGATCATGGCATCGAAACTCCCGAAGAACGCATACAGGCAGGTAAACCGGAAAAAGGGATTATACAGCTCAATGCTTATCATGACTCAGGGCATATCGTGATCCAAATCAGCGATGACGGTAAAGGCATTGACTCAGAAAAAATAGTCGCCAAGGCGATAAGTAAAGGACTGGTTAAGCCTGATCAAATATTAAGCCAAACTGAAATTTACAATCTTATATTTGAACCTGGTTTAAGCACTAAGGAAGAAGCCAGTAATCTTTCCGGACGTGGCGTTGGCATGGATGTAGTCAAGCGTAATATTGAGGCATTACGCGGCAGCGTTTCCGTGGATAGCGAGTTAGGTTTAGGTACCACGGTAACCATATATTTGCCCTTAACACTGGCGATTATTGACGGCTTTATGGTTGAAGCACAAAAAGAACGCTACATCATTCCGCTAAATATGGTCGAAGAATGCGTTGAAATGAATAGTACGGAATGGAAAATTGATCATGTTCAACATTATGTCAATTTGCGCGGTCAGGTTTTACCCTATTTGCGCTTAGGGGATTTTTTCCACAACAATAAAAAACACCAAGCTACTCAACGAGAAAGCTTAGTAGTTGTTCGTTTTGGTGAAGAAAAAGCAGGTTTTGTTGTTGATGAATTACACGGTGAAAATCAAACCGTGATCAAACCATTAGGCATGTTATTTGAAAATCTTAAAGGTATTGGTGGTGCAACAGTGCTGGGTAGTGGTGACGTTGCTTTGATTCTCGATGTACAAGGACTTATTCAATACGCAAAAAAACGAGTAAGCCCTACTTTGGCATTATCAATGACTGATTAAACGTCAAATTGAACACGATGTATAGTTGAATCGTGCTGTTCGTGATCTGTTTAGTCGAGCCATAAACTAATTAAGCCTATTACGTTTTCTGTCTTAAGTTGGCAGCTAGCATTGATATACAGAATTTACTTTAAAGAGATAAGAAATGAATACTATGAAAGTTAAAACCAGTTTGATCTTAGGCTTTAGTATTGTGTTGTTATTATTGGTTGTTATTGCTGGTATTAGCATCAAAAACATGAACGATCTTAAAATTAATCTTAACGATATTGTTAATGATAAATTTCCCAAGACGGTATGGACTAACAATATTTCCTCTAATATTAATGTTATTGCTCGAGCCATGCGTAACACTTTGATCCTAAAAGACGGAAATAAAATAAATCAAGAGCTTGAGCGCATCAAGGATGCACGTAAAACGATTAAAGAAAATTTAGACCAACTTAAAGAACATATTCATAGTCCCGAAGGCAAAGCTTTATTTCAAAATATAATAGATGCCCGCATCACCTATGTTGCGTCACAGGAACAATTTATCCAACTTGTTACCGATCATAAGCAAGCAGAAGCAACTGACTATTTGTTGAGTGAAGTGCGTGGTTTGCAAACCGCTTATATGACCGCTATTGATAAACTCACTGAATATCAAGTTAAGTTGATGAATCAGTCAGGAAAAAATGCCGATATCTTGGTAAGAAATGCTTTATTTATCACATTGATAGTTACTGCTATTGCTCTGATCATGGGTATTGTTATCACTTATTTGATTATTCGCGCATTGATGCGACAACTAGGTAGTGAGCCTGTTTATGCCGCTGACTCTGTTGCCAAAATCGCTAATGGTGATCTGGGCTTAGATATTGCGTTAATGGAAGGCGATCAGAGTAGCTTATTGTATACGCTAAAAAATATGTGCGATCAGTTGAGTGATATTGTGCAACAAGTTCGCTCCAATTCTGATGTTTTAGGTAGTGCTTCACAGCAAATTAGCGCAACCGCTCAATCCATTAGTCAAAGTACAACCGAACAGGCTTCAGGTGTTGAGCAAATCACCACTTCTATTGAAGAGTTGAGTGTGTCAGTTAAACAAAATGCCGATAATGCTAAAGTGACTAATAGTATAGCGATCACTGCAGCAAAAGAAGCGACTACCGGCGGTCTTGCTGTAAAACGTACCGTAGAAGCCATGAAAGAAATTGCTGAAAAAATTAGCCTAATTGAAGATATTGCTTATAAAACTAATTTATTATCCCTTAATGCAGCTATTGAAGCCGCCTTGGCCGGTGAGCACGGCAAAGGCTTTACCGTAGTAGCTGCTGAAGTGAGAAAACTGGCCGAAAACAGCCGAATAACTGCGCAAGAAATTAATAGTCTGGCTAGAAATAGCGTCAAAATTGCTGAGGAAGCTGGGAATATACTAGAAGAAATGGTACCTAAAATACAGCAAACAGCGGATTTGGTGGACGAAATTACCGCTGCATCCAATGAACAGGCGCAAGGTATTAGCCAAATTAGCGATGCTATCAGTCAGCTAGATAAGGCAGCGCAGCAAAATGCTTCAGGATCCGAGCAACTTGCCGCAACCGCAGAAGAACTAAACGGTCAGGCCATGCAATTACAACAAGTGATGGCATTTTTTAAAGTAGGTGCGGACCAACGCCGCCAAATTAATAAGCAGCCACCTGCTGCATTTAATAAACCAATATCTAACAGAATAAGCAACATAAAAGTTGAATCCCATTTCACTTCAAGCGGAGCTACTCCATTTACATCTATACCTACATCAATTAGAAAAGAAAACAAACCTGAATTTAATGAAAATGACTTTGAGCGATTTTGATAGGCGGAATAAATCATGAATCCATTGATACATAAAAAAGACCACAAAACCGAATTAGCGACTCAAGATCAACTGCGCCAGTATTTGACTTTTCAGGTTGATAATGAACATTTGGCCATCAGTATTTTAGATGTTAAAGAAATCATCGAAATCAATACTATTACTCACGTACCAATGACACCCGCCTATATACGCGGCGTTATTAATCTACGTGGCAATGTCGTGCCGATCATTGATCTATCAGCGCGCCTAGGAAGGCAAAGTAGCGAAATAAGTAAACGTAGTTGCATTGTACTGGTGCAGGTCGACTATAAAGATGATATTCAGTTACTGGGTATGCTGGTTGATGCCGTCGAAGAAATTCTGGAAATTCCTGAATCCAATATTTTGCCGCCACCCGATTTTGGTGGGGAGATTAGGACGGATTTTATTCAGGGGATGGGGCGAGTAGGCGAGGAATTTATTATTTTGCTGGATATTAATAACGTACTCTCGATAAAGGAATTATCTCAGCTTAAACAAATGGCTGATTATGAAGGTAGTGACCATGCAAACAGAGAAGCTGGTTATATTGCATCCAAGTAATAATTTACAAGAACTTAACTTTTTGTAGTTCTAAAAAACAATTAGACGACTATATCGCTATGTCTGTAGCGCACAACTTTATATTTGCTTCATTCATCTGGCAATAGTCGTCCAAAGATAAATATGCGTAGCGTCAGCTACTTTAATTTGTAGCGTCAGCTACTTTAATTTATAGCGGAATAAACAATGAAGATGACTATTATTAGAAAGATGGTTTTGTTAGTCGCCATCGCAGTTTTGGGTTTAGTTATGTTAGCTGGTCTAGGACAAAACAAAATGAGCGAGGTCTATGACAAAGCCAATTATGGGAATGTCAATGTGGTACCTAGCGTTCTTGTGTTGGATGAAGCATCTGTATCATTCGGTCGTTTGCGTGTCCGTATCTATCGTCATGTACTGAATACTGACACTTCCAAAATGGCGGAATTAGAAAACAAAATCAAGGATACGCAAAATATATTTAGCGCCGCCCTAAAAAAATATGAAATAGATGGCTGTCTTGGCGCCAGTTGTATTGCTGATGATAAGGACAGGCAATTATTGGCTGAAGATTTCGCCGCCTATAAAGACTATCTGCCAGGCGTGCAAAAAACACTTGAATTTTCCCGTCAGAATAAAAACGAAGAGGCCCGCGATGTACTCTCTCAATACGTCGATCAGGCCGAAAGGCTAAATGCGGCGCTACAGGCGCATATGGATTATAACAGCGCTTTAGCAAAAAATGGAGCGGATGCTGCGGTGGCAACGAAGATCGCTGCGACTTTAATATTAAATATCATAGCATTTGTTATCCTATTATTTACTATAGTGCTAGGGTGGTTAACCATCCGGGATATTATCCGTCCTTTGAATGAATTGAAACATGTTGTTGAAGCTTTGGCGGAAGGTGATTTCAATGCCGCGATAAACATAGAAAGGGAAGATGAAATCGGCATAGTAGCCAATTCATTGAAAAAGATGCAGCGACAATTAGTTAATGTAGTACAACAAGTTCGCACCAATTCTGACGCCTTAAGCAGCGCCTCTCAGGAAATAAGTGCAACCGCCCAAGCCATCAGTCAAAGCGCAACTGAGCAGGCATCAGGCGTTGAACAAACCACGGCCTCCATTGATGAATTGAGCTCCTCAGTCAAACAAAACGCCGATAACGCCAAAGTAACCAACAGCATGGCGACAACGGCAGCAAAAGAAGCAGCCAACGGCGGTATAGCCGTAAAACGCACGGTAGAGGCCATGAAAGAAATCGCCGAAAAGATCGGTTTGATTGAAGACATTGCTTATAAAACCAATCTGCTATCTCTCAATGCTGCAATAGAGGCGGCGCGTGCCGGTGAACACGGCAAAGGCTTTACCGTCGTGGCAGCCGAAGTAAGAAAACTGGCGGAAAGCAGTCGAATCACAGCGCAAGAAATTAATAGCTTGGCTAAAAACAGCGTTAAAATTGCCGAAGATGCCGGCGGGATGCTGGAAAAAATGGTACCTAATATCCAAAAAACGGCTGATTTAGTCGAAGAAATTACCGCATCTTCAGAAGAACAAGCGCAAGGCATAGGCCAAATCAGCGATGCCATCGGTCAATTGGATAAGGCTGCGCAACAAAATGCCTCTGGCTCTGAACAACTTGCCGCCACAGCCGAAGAGTTGAGTGGTCAGGCTCTACAATTACAGCAGATTATGTCTTTTTTCAAAATAGATAATCATTGAATCTAGCAGGGAGTCGCTATTTTTGCGAAAGCATTTTTGGGCTTCCATGCCCAAAAATGCGGCAAACTAACGTGAACCATTTTAAGGTCTGCAACTGCCCCAGTCGTCCTGCTTCATTGGCTGGATACCCAACAGAGAAGTATTCAAAATTATTTTAGCAATGACTTGACGCGATCTCGTAGAGCCTGCATTTTCACTACGCAAAAAGACGCGCCCCGAAAACACTTGCACTATCGCTTCTGGGGACTACTCGGCTCCTGTCTTGCAGTGTAGGCTTATGTTATTAGGAAAAAATCTTGTTCAAATCCAGCTTAATCCAAGCATGAGTGGGTTACCGGCCAACTATAAAAACATTACGCAAGCAAATAAGCATGATAAACAAAAGCTTTTATACATTGAAATTAAGATCAAAATTAATGCTGATAGCGGCAATCCCAATGCTCGCCTTGTTATATTTTTCTGGAGTCGGAATTGTTGAGCGACTATCACTTTCAGAAGAAATGGTTAAGCTAGAATCTCTGGTTAATGTCTCTGTTAAAATTGGCAATCTTATTCATGAAATGCAGAAAGAGCGAGGCATGAGTGCTTCTTTTATCGCCAGCAAAGGTGCCAAATTTGCGTTTGAATTACCTGTTCAACGCGCACAAACCGATAAAGTTATTAAACTATATCAAACAACTATAGAAAGCTTTGATGTAAGT
>CAIVGC010000362.1 GCA_903905335.1 uncultured Methylococcaceae bacterium | reverse complement strand
GGCCAACGATCATAAACGCCCGATACCGATACTTCCCAAGGCGGAGTTTCATGATACTTACCAAAAGCCGCCGTGCTGTAGCCATTTTGTCGCAATACTTCTGCCATCGGGGTAATGGTTTGCGGACGCACCCCCGTATTACCTGGAAAGGATGTGGCAATTTCAGCGATACCGCCCATATTATTACTGTGATGGTTATAACCAGTGAGTAATGCGGTGCGTGTGGGTGAACACAACGCAGTGGTATTAAAATTATTATATTTCAAACCTTCACTTGCCAACTTATCGAGTGCAGGCTCTTGAACCGCGCCACCAAATGCACTCGATACCCCAAAGCCTTGGTCATCAATTAAAATCACCAACACATTGGGCGCACCGTCTGGAGCTTTCACTTGAAACCGAGGAGGTGCTTTTGCGTTGCGCGCATCCAGTTCGGTAATAGCTGGATAACTAGGTTCTTTAATGGGTAGCTTTGAGCGGTCAAGGGTAGCAGGTGTGGTTGATGGCGATTTTAGTACTGCGTGTGTTGCCGTAGCCATACAGCACAAAGCAGTTGCGGTTAAAACGACTAGTGATTTTGATTTCATCAGAGCTTCCTTTTGTTGTTAAAAGTTAGTTGTGTAGGCATATCGAAGGGTAAATGTCGGGTTATTGTTATTGCTTAACCCGACCTGCTTGACTTGACTATTTTTTCGCTGGCAAATTCTCAATCGTTACTTTTTGAAGCTTACCCGTGAATTTATTATCGCCTTCTTTGTAATCTTCCGACACAGGGGTTTCGTGGTCAGCTCCGACGTTAATGCCTTCATCGGCTGAAAAAGCATAAGCTTCTGTTTTTGGAATTTTACCTTCCGCTACTTTTTCACCATCCACAGATAACACGGCTGTGCCACCTGAACCTGCTTTCTCTTCATCGATAGCGAACTCGTATTTAATGACATGATGTCCATCCGAAACTGCTTTTGTAGCTGCGACATTGGTTCTTTCCAAACCATAATAGTTATATTCATGATGGACGATGCCGTTTTTCATATATAGCGTCCAACCACCAAAACGCCCCGCTTGTGAAATAATCACGCCATTAGTATTGGCATCAGCTAAATCCACATCGGCGGTGATGGTGTAAGATTTGTTTTTGGTATTAATCCCCGCCATTTCGGCGATGCTCATACCTTCATAAAGCGTT
This sequence comes from uncultured Methylococcaceae bacterium, assembly GCA_903905335.1. Classification (GTDB taxonomy): domain Bacteria; phylum Pseudomonadota; class Gammaproteobacteria; order Methylococcales; family Methylomonadaceae; genus Methylobacter_C. The sequence goes on along the minus strand of CAIVGC010000362.1, from coordinate 11,131 downwards.
AATGAGGTGCGTGTTCCCATCAGGTCAGGTCTACCCGCTAATTCTGGATTAAAACGTTCCACCATGCGATCATCAATCGGCAACACATTGTATTTGAGCGCTTCCTGCAAAAATACTTTCTGCAACTCTTGCAGTTTTTTAGGGTTCGTTGCTGCTAAATCATTGGCTTCACTAAAGTCTTCGCTCACATGGAATAATTGCCATACATCTTTTTCCAAGGCATTACGCGGTGTATTTTCCCACGGCGCACGATGAATAGTCCGCGCTACCCAGCCGTCTTGATAAATGGCACGGTTGCCCATCATTTCAAAATACTGGATGGTGTGCTTACTTGGGGTCAGTGCATTATCAAAGGAATACAGCATACTCGTGCCTTCAATCGGGCGTTGAACTATGCCATTGACTATTTTAGGCGCTGGTATTTTAGTGGCTTCATACACGGTGGGGGCTATGTCTATCGCATGACTAAATTGGCTGCGTATTTCATTTTTTGCTTGAATGCCCTTGGGCCAATGCACGACTACACCGTTGCGCGTACCACCAAAGTCAGAGGCAACTTGTTTAGTATAGCCAAAAGGTGAGTCACCTGCGACTGCCCAACCAACCGCATAATGCGGATAGGTTAAAGGGCCGCCCCATTCATCCTTATGTTTATAGACATCATCAAAATTTTCGGTCAATCCAGTTAAGGTCACCATTTCGTTAAAGGCACCTGTCATACTGCCTTCGGCACTGGAACCATTGTCACCGACAATGTAAAAAACCAGCGTGTTATCCAGTTCGCCTATGTCTTTCAGCGTATCCAGCAACCTGCCCACTTCGTGGTCGGTATATTCAGCAAAACCCGCAAATACTTCAAATTGATGCGCATACAATTCTTTTTCCTTCGCCGATAAAGATTCCCAGTCTTTGATGGCTTCGGGTTTAGGTGCGAGTTTGGTGTCTTTGGGAACGATGCCTAATTCAATTTGCTTTGCCAGGGTTTGTTCACGCAGCTTATCCCAGCCCATATCAAACTTGCCTTTGTACTTTTCTATCCACTCTTTGGGGGCATGATGAGGGGCGTGGGTCGCACCTGTGGCAAAATAAGTAAAGAATGGCTTATTAGGCGTTAAGGCATGTTGTGCCTTAATCCAGCTAACCGCCTGATTGGTCATATCAGCTGTGAAGTGATAATTAGGCGTTTTAGGTGTTTCAACCTCAGTGACTCCATCATAAATTTTCGGCGCCCACTGATTGGTTTCGCCACCAAGAAAGCCGTAGAAATGATCAAAGCCCGAATGCGTGGGCCAACGGTCATAAGGCCCCGACACCGACACTTCCCAGGGTGGTGCTTCATGATACTTACCAAATGCTGCCGTGCTATAGCCATTTTGTCGCAATACTTCTGCCATTGGGGTAATGGTTTGCGGACGCACCCCCGTATTACCCTGAAAGGCGGTCGCCATTTCCGTGATAGCACCCATATTATTGCTGTGATGGTTATAACCAGTGAGTAATGCGGTGCGTGTCGGTGAACATAACGCTGTAGTATTAAAATTGTTATAGCGCAAGCCTTCACCTGCCAATTTTTCAAGTACAGGTTCTTGAACAGGACCACCAAAGGCGCTCGACACCCCAAAGCCCTGATCATCTATTAAAATGACTAGTATATTGGGTGAGCCTTCGGGTGCTTTCACTTGAAACCGATTAGGTGCTTTAGCTTTGCGGGCATCCAGTTCAGTAATAGATTTGTAGATAGGTTCAGGAATCGGTAGAGCCGTTCGATTCAGTTGAGCATGAGAAGACGACGCAGCTTGGACTGGCGTAAAAACTTGGCACAAGGCCATCGTCATTGGTAGAAATAGCAGTTTTGATTTCATAATAGCCCTTTTTGATTATTGGGGTTTTGATTTAAAAACAATGTGGATGTTTTGGTGGAAGCGGCTAAAGTCGCTCCTACAATAACTCATATTGCCCAAGCAGATTTACTTCACTTCTTTGGTAAATTCACAGCGTTCCTTGATCAAAGGTGATGTACTCGGATGACCAATACCTTTAGCAATCATCGCAACAACGCGATCATCTGTATCGTAACCCACATGAGCTTCCATCGGATTGGCAAGATCTGTCAGGCCAAAAGCATCCATGATTTTTGCTATATTGATATTGACATTGGTGATTTTGGTACAGAGCCTGGAATCTATATATTTTTCAGAAAATCCGGGCGGTATCCCATAACTTAACAGATCATTGGGATCACTAAAGGCGATAATCTCAGTTTCACTGAGCAAACGCTTTTTATAATCACCACCCTTAGAATCACAATAACTGGCTTTCTGTCCTGCCACTTCGGGCAGTTCTCTGCCCAATTGCAGCATCGGGAGTTGGTTGGACAACATGAAAAAAGGGATACGCTTGTTTTGCAATGCCTCAATCGCTCTGGTAGAAATAGTAATTTTTGAATTTGCAGGTAAATATTTTTCAGGGGACCCCAGCATGCTAGCTACACGCTGCATTCCATCCATCACAATACGACTACCTAGGCTATGAGAAATAACCGCATAATTATCCTTAGCAATCATGTCGGCATGAGCATCATTCAAGCCAGCGCAGACATGTTGACCGCTTTGAGGAAGACTCACAAAATCTTGAGTAGCCATCCAACAAAATGACTGCGAGAATGCTGCCAGAATAGGTATTCTGCTTTGTCCCAGATAAATAATCGGATCAGGACCAGTATCATTACTAAATTTCTTCATCATAGCGTTGATTTTAGCTCTGCGAAAATCGTATTCTCCTGATGTATCAAAGTCCAGTAAGGATTTTTCTGCCCGGGTAATTTCCGACCAGGTCAGTTCATAAAAAGTGAGTTCTTTGCCACTTTGTTCATTAAGAAAATGGGTTACCCGTAAATTGCCAAGATCTTTGCCCGGTAGCAAAGGCGTAGTCAGTTCAATATTTTTCTGGCCTTCCGAACGCACATTTAGGTTTAATTCCTTGGCTAATTTCTCTAAAAATTGAGTGGTATACCCAGGAATATGATCACCAACGCCATGAACAAATAGCACCTTGGATTTTCCCTCACTTTTGGCCAGATCGCCTGCGATGCCAGCAAAAGGCTTGCCCCATACCTGACATTGCCTGGTATCTTTATTTTCAGTTTTTTCCAAGACGGCCTGAACTATGCCTTTACCAATACCGGCACAGCCAGGTAAAAGCAGAGCCATTGAAAAAGAAAACAACAGCCATCCAACTTTTTTCGTAAACTTGTTAGTACGCTTATTCATGATTCATTATTCCAATGTGTTGGAGATGGCTGGGGGTTTATTAAAGGTTATAGTGAAATCAGTCACTGTGGCTGTTGCTCAACAGCAACCCGAATGCACCGTGAAAAATCAGGTGACTGATCGGCGGCCTGAGCCACTCGATTGATGAGGGCTAACTTTTGCAATTGATCAAAAGGTATATGAGTATCCAATCTACCAGACTCATAAAGATACTCTGGCACATAACCGCTCAACAGGATTTTCCAGGAGAATGGCATATGCGATTTATTAACCAGTGTATTAAACCAGATACCTGTGGTACAATTATCAACTAATGTGTTATAAAACATTGGCTTGTCGTGCAATTCATTTATTTTTCGGATGTATTCCAGAAACAAACGGCGCGTATTTTCCTTAGACGCTTGTGGATGATAGAGATAAACTTGTTCCAGGGGATCCTTACGATAATTGGTGCGCAAACGGATGACATCGCGTTCGTCCGCAACTATATAGGTGAGTTCATACTGCCGAAAAAAACCCTTGATCGTAGAGTAACTTTCATTCAATTCTTTGCGCGCTTCTATTGAAACCGCGAGATAATCCTTATCACCGAAATTAAAACTCATAATCGTATGAGCAATGGCAGGTCCCATCCAATAAACAGCAAACAAATCACCACCCTCAAGCTTTGTTAAATCATAGGTTTTGGTGTAATAGGCAGGAGAAAAATCAAATTCACCGTGATAATCAAAATTACGAATGTTATATACAGTGACAATATCACCATTGATAGTCGCATAGGGTAGTTTGGCCAGATCCGGTTGCCATTGCCGTTCGTTAGATGGATTAATTACAAACAACCACCAGCTTAGAATCACAACAAACACTATTGAATAAGTAATTAATAATCGCTTGCGCCAACCGGTAAAGCCTAAGCCAACCAACGTCACCAAGCCCAACAAGCCAAAAACTGAAGCTATACCCGCCTGAATGATGCTGTTATGGGAATCACCAAAATAAACAGCCAACACACCCCAAGCGCAGGTCCCTATCAGCATCAATACCAGCAATGACGTCTTGATGAATTTCAGCATAATAAATGTTGTATTTCCTTGATTTACAAAATATCGTAACTTGATTTAATTCAATACGACTTTAAAGACATCTTTCACCCTGATTGAGAAAGGCAATTGCAGCCCAGTAGCGGTTCTAATGTCGCTATTGGGCTTGTCAAATTACAGTCCTGCCTATTACGAGTCTTAACACAGGTCTTGCCATTTGAGCATCGAATCACACCCATGACATTATTGAACTTAGCCTTGCCCCCACAATCCAAAAGCCGACCGGATATTTAGGCGAAACAAAGAAGCTTTGCGTTATGTCGCCGACTCCACTCGTATTTTTGCCCCCTGCTACTGGCGATTCCGCATAACTGATCGGAAAAAAGTGCGCGCAATAAGATTCCAATCTTCACCAATCGAAAATGGAATCACCGGTTGCAAGTTGACCTTATATTGCAGGGCATTCGCCGAACCGGCACCAAAATCCCAATTGTTCTGAAACGGCACAATGAATAGATTAGAAACCGAGTTTTGCAGTTTCATTGCCAATGCTGATGTCACCAGAAAATAAATGCTGCTCTGCCAGACAATGTTAAAAACCAGAGGTCTATTGGAAAACTTATACATGAACGACAGACTGTCAGTAATCAGCACAACCTTGCCAACTAGCAAAGCGCCAATGGCCGCTACGCCGAACCCGGTGAGCGGCATACCATGTTCGTGAAGATTCAAACGCTCAGTGATTACGATCAAAGTAAAACCGATGAAAAAAAAGGTAGTTATCGGAAGTAGATGTAAGAACTCGATCTTTATTTTTTTTAAGAGTTTCATTTGAAATTGTCTATGTAGTTTATTGTCATGTTTGATTGGAATTTAATCAGTGTGATCACAAAACAGAGCGCGATGAGAAACGCCCAACTCCTTAGGCAGGCAAATCATATATACCGGCAAGATCACTCAAACCCATCGGCACAGTAATCATACCCAGATCCCCCAACAAACCTGCGGGATTCAGCAACAGAGCACCGATATAACGCAGTATCGATTCGTAATACACGAAAGAAGCACGATGACGTAAATCCCGCAATTCCAATATCAGTGCCACGCCGGTAAAGCCTAAAAAGCCTGAAAGCAACCTACCCTAAAATGGTGCTGGAATACTCAAACCAAACCCTCGATAAACAGGTGGGAAAATCAACATCATTGCCAGTCCGACGTTTTATACACCTGACCAAAAAAAGCTTTTCATCGTAAATGGCATGACTTTTTCCTTCATAGTTTTCCCTCACCAAAACTCTCACTGTTAGACACAAGTGTTTCGAAGTCCGTAGTTTCGGCAGGGATTCCGGCTTCCCAACGAGTATGACTACACTTGTGGATTGTGTATATGATGAGCATCGAGCGTGGGAAGCCAGTACTGACCTTACTGCGCCGCCGTTGCACCTGACGTCCAGTCGGATAAGCGTTTTGTCACCAGTTCAGCCCAATGGTTCACTGCATTTTCTGCATCACCCCACTTCCACTGAAAACCGCTTGTAAACGAACCGCCACCGATACGTTTATCCACGGCCAATGCAAGTGTTTGTCCTGAAACCGAATCGGTTATCTTGGCTTCAGCCTGTGCTGCACCGATGAACGGCATGGTGCCGGTTGCCAGATATTTTAAATTAGCCAGCATATGTGCCTGAGGGACTATCATCGATATGCTGCGCAGAACCGGAGTGGCTGATTCGGCATCGGTCAAGGCGACAGTAATTTTCATAACACCTGTTCCTGGCTGATTGACGACTTCAAACTTCTTTCCGAGCTGCTCTTTAATTTGTTGGGATGCATAATTCACCAACATCTGCTGATCAGCTACGGAAAGCTTTGTGGTGTCGCTACCCCAAAAAGTCACAGGATCGATCAGGACTTTGTTGTACTGGCTCCATTGAGCGGACGGATTAACATAACGTAGGCCGGCTTGATCCTTTCCACCGACAGTGAGCAGAGAACAGTCCCTGCCAATAAACGCGCAGTTCGTGTCAGCTTGTTTAATAGCGACCTTCTCCGTAGTCGTACAGGCAGTCAATAACAACAAAGACACCGCCAAAAGAACTTTAGTTTGATGATTTTTCATGATTGTTTATCTCTTAATATTAGAAATAGTACTTTAGGGGGGTACATCGCTCCTCAGTTTAAATGTCCAATCATAATTGATAGGCATAAAAGTGCGCGATGCCCCCTATTTGGCTTATTTGTTTATCGGTGTCTGCAATTGTTGTAGTACTTGGTCGATTGAGAAGCTAGCCGCTTTCTGACGTGGCGGCCCGTCTCTTGATTGTCGAAAAAAATAAATAAACTACAATACGTATGCGATGATATCAATTCAATCTAAAAAAACAATTCGTATAACTACCTATAAGAACTAACTAAAAAAATAAGTTGCCTCGCTATTCGAAAAAATATCAACGTTTCAAACAATATAAAAAACACATAAAGATAATCAAACTATCAATGATGACCGCCTATTAGAAACAGCATGACAATAAGACTCCTTAACCTAATTTTAGGAGTTGGTCATGAAGCAAGATACCAATGATCAAAAAAACCATCAAGTCCCATGGAACAAAGACAAATTAATTGGTCAGAAATCACCTCTCAAATTGAAAGAGATATGGGAAATTCGCATTCGCTTGCAGATGGCTAAAAACACTCGGGAGTTGGCGTTGTTCAACTTAGCCATTGATAGCAAATTGCGCGACTGCGATCTGGTCAAACTTCGAATAAGCGATGTGGCCCAAAGTAACCGCGTGTCATCACTAGCCATTATCATACAACAGAAAACACATCGCCCTGTTCAGTTTGAGATAACAGAACAAACCAGCGATTCGCAAATGCCTAGTAACCTGCATGGCACCTATATTCATAACATGATCTCATAGCTAAAAGGGCTGGAGTACATATACTGCTTTGTCCTGACTTAATTTGTAGCCATCTATTTCATGCCAACTTCATTCAAGGCACGCTTTTGGGCAGGAGATATTTTCTTAATCTGGCATTCCAGTTTGCTTGCTTCTGAACAGTTTTCACATTGCTGAGTAGCGATTATGTGAAAAGGTGGCTTCATTTTTGTGAACTTCGCCCCTTTACCACTAAGATGCTTGTTAAAACGTGCTTCAACATTAGTAGTAATGCCTGTGTAAATTTTACCATTTAGACATTCCAGCAAATATACAAACCATACACTAGAGGTCTTGATTGTCATTCGCGTTGTTTAACAGTGAGTTTGTTTTGTAGGGCACTTTACCCGATGGAACAATTCTTGAAGCAGTTTCCAAATGTAAATCTTGGTCATCAAAGAAAATATGCGGTCGAAATGCTTTTAAAACCTTTGATTTATCTAGCCCACCTAGGAAAAAACCTCATCAACATAGACGCCCCAGTGCCTAAGGGTTTTTATCACTCGCATTTCTGCGGGTGCACTTCTTGCAGTGACTATTGAAATGCGTACCGGTGAAAATTCCACGCTAAATGGCAAGCGTTCTTGGAGTCGTGATAATTTCTTTAGTAGAGCAGCGTAAGGTCCGTCCTGCATGGGTATATCTTGTTTTTCATCTTCATTTTTTTGGAAGCCTTTAAGCCCTTCCATTTTGTAGACTAACTCGCTACTTTCATCGAAAAGCACTGCATCGCCATCAAAAGCGATACGAACTTGGCCTTCAGGTATTTTTTCACTATTCGTTGGTGGATTTTTAAGTATGGCAACAGCGCAGTTCCCTTCATCAATGACTCGTTGAGCATCCTTAACATTAGTGGTCAAAAATAAATCCACGTTATAGGCATCTAGATAATCAACGACTGATTCACCACCGGTGAACGCATGTCTCGAAATAGATAGCTTACGTTGTCTAATATTGTTAAAAACCCGAATGCCTGTTTCAGGGCTATTTCTCGACATCACTACGACATCAATTAAGGGAGAGTCTCCGTCAAGTTGGTATTTATTTAGCTTTAATAAGGCTTCGACCAGTGGCATGCCTGTTCCATCTGACAAAGCATTATTTTCTTCCTTGAGCATATACTTTCTGTATTCAGCTATTGCTGTTCCTCTATCTTCTTTATACTTTTCACGGAAGACCGTATCAGCTTCGCTAAGATCAAACAGTGCTGTTGCTGTAATGCCCACAACTAAGGTACCTGATAAATCTATTGCCATTAAAGTACCTTCTGAACATTTATTGGAGTGGCCACGAACAACATGAGTGTTTGCGACAATAAAATTGTTCGGCCTGACGTAAAATAATCACTCACGCGACCCTGTGTCATAAAAACAGATCGTCATAAATGTATTCTGCGCTATTTAAATCATCGGCATGAATATGCTGGAGAGTGCCTTTCCTTTTTTTTATACTAATTTTACCTTCATTGCTAATAAGTAAGTTGGCAATTAATCCCAAATCCTTTTCTGGCAGATCAAGTGATCCATTTAAATGATCCATGAGTCGATCAAACTGTTGAAGCTTCTCAAGTTCCTCTGGAATTAATTCAACAGCTACTTTTCTAGAAACATCAGACAAATATTGCGCGTGCGCATCGAAACATAAATGCCGATATAAATCGGCCGTGTCATTTAGCACCGCTACCGAATAATTATCAAGCAATTCAAACTGAACCGATTTCATTATTTTTCCGGATGTTTGGCTTAATATTCGATAATACTCGCTGATGTCTTTTAAAATACCCGAAGACAAAGGTAATGCGTATTGCTGATCAATGACTTTGTCGCGGTATAGCGTGTCCTGCATGATATAGCGACTTAACCTGCCATTGCCATCCATGAAAGGATGAATGTAAACAAAACTTGATGACAATGCTGCCGCTTTGGCAATAGCCGGCATATCTGAGCTTAACACACACCCTCTTAATATAAACCAGTTATCCATTAAGTCATGTGCATCGTTAAACTTTGGCGGCACATAATCAACTGAAGCATAGCCACGACCGCTTTTTCCTAAATAATTTTGCTGGTAGCGATAATCAAGTTCTTGGTAATGCTTGTCTTTAATTATATTAAGCGTGGTAATAAGTTTTTCTTTGGTAAGATCATCTTGATTAATGGACTCCAGCGCAAACATGAATTTGATTTGTTTGCTGGGTGCAATCGTTTCAGCTTCAATCTCATTTGATGACTTGGTCTCCAGTGCAATCAGGTAGCGTGCGGCCCTTGCTAATAGCTCCATTGAATGATGCGACAAAGGTTTTCGTGCCAATTCACAAAGTTCTTCATTTCCGATTAGGCTTTCATTGCGTTTCATAAGCGCTGAAAGCCTTCCGTTGCCAACAAGATTGTTGTTTACGCGAAATTTTCTCTCACGCTGTGAAGGAGCAACATAATATTGCTTGGCATCAACAGCATCGACATAATTTCCACTGGACAGATCAGGTGCGTTCAGTATTTGATTGGTTAATAATTCGAAATAAAAGCCAATTAGACGATTATATTTGCTAGCTGGATTGGTATTTAAGGCAAGCTCTATTTCGGCTTTGACGTTTTTTTGCCCAAACACAGCAGTTAGGCAAAATAGATTGATTGACTCGTATTTAATCGCAAAGGTTAAGTGATCAACGACAGTATCGATAGTAGGGCGATAGGAGACAGGATAGACAGAATTCTCTTTATTAACGGACGAAATCTTGGCGCTTGAGCAAACAACATCGAGGTATTGATGTGAAAATGAAAAATGCTCAATGAGCCAAGCATACCCTAATTTATTTGAAGAGATAGGCATAACGATTACCATCGTCGTTTGAAATTACTTATAGTATAGTTAATCCTGTGTTAAAACGCTTACCTTTGTTTATAATTAATTATTTAAAATCAATTCTATGCAAAATTAGTTACAAGTAGAAGTTGAGCTATAAAATTGGCGCTACACTGTTATTCGATTGTTAAATACCCAAACTCCCGTTTCAGGGCTATTTCTCGACATCACTACGACATTCCATTAATGGGAAGTTTTTCACCCTCATCGCATAAAAATCTTATGTTTATAATTTTCGCTCAACAATTAAACAAAATGAAATTATTTACAGCGCCTTTCTTACTTGGAAATTAACTGGCAAGCTCTTTATTAAGTGCTTCTTCTAACGTCAAAAACCGATCTTTCCAGTAACTCACCGCCTTTATTGCTTCTTGGTTTTCATCCATCAATGCATTGATGCGCTCAGTTAACAGTCTATTTTGTTCAGTTAATGATTTAACTTCTTCGACGCTAGTAAAAAGCCTATCGTCAGACTCAAATACTTTCAGCATGGCCTTGTTATCGGCTTCTAAAGCCTGAATTGCATCTTGCTGTTCATCGAATTGCGCGTCTTGAGCTCCCTCTGATACCGGCTCAACAATCGGAACTGACTCAGGCTTGAGTACTTGAGGTTTTGGCGGCGTGATTTCTTTAATGGCTTTATTCAGACTTTTTTTGCCATCTATGACTTCTTTAACCAGTTCTGCCGGCGCCTCTTTAACCAGTTTATCTGCCAACTGTTGAGTACGCTGTCCTACCCCTGATTGTTTAGCCCTAGCTGCCGTTGTGTCTAATGATGCCGTACTTTGTAATGAGGTATTATCAGCTATATGAGCTTTGACCCAACTTTGGGAAGCCGATACGATAGCCGCAGATTGCCCTTGCGTTAAATGCCTGCGATGTAAATTTGATGACAAGATAAACTGGGTAGGATTAGTACCGGTGTATTCAATTATGATAGGAGCTATACCCAATTCAAAGAGCGCACGGTAACGATTACCACCATCCAGAATCATGCCGTCAAGCGCATAAATGGGGT
>CAIVGC010000361.1 GCA_903905335.1 uncultured Methylococcaceae bacterium | reverse complement strand
TTGTGTAACTTAACATTGCCATCCATGGCAACTGGATCCCGGCAATCCCTGCCGGGATGACGATGTGTATAGATACCTATGCCCTTTAAAAAAGGGGGAGAAGCAAAAATAACAATACTTTCACAGTCTCGCTAGCAATCCACTCCATACGAAGCGATAAACTAACCCTCACTTGGATGCTTCCTCGTGAGGGTTTTTTTTTGTTCGATGGTTTTCGATCTTGCGAATGTGCGGCGGATTGCTGTCGCGAATCCGCCCTACGGGCTTTAGAGGGTTTTTTTTGTGTATTTTCTTGTTGTCCTTTGTTTTAAGGGGAACACCCATGGTTTTTGATAGCCCATGAACAAGAAGAAATCAACGCTGAACATGGTCAATGTTGGTTGCTGCTTTACAATTCAACTAAATCCGGAGCAATAAATAGCCGCATAAAAAGGTTAAACGCTATTTCTTTATGTTCTGCGGTTCCTGCAATAGGATCATTTTCAAAAAATGGACTACGAATAATGGCCTGAACAGCACGTATTCTTAGTCTCAGTTCATTTTCACTGAAAGTATAAATAGTATTCGTCTTATCCCGTTGACTTGCATTCATCCAAGCTGAGATCAATAAATCACCTTCAATACTAAAGCGTTCTGGATGCTTAGTTCGCCTTAGGAAATGACTCATAACAAAAAGTAAAGCTTGTCGATTGGGTTTTGATAGCTCATGAATAAAATGATTAACAGTTATGCTAGCTAGGACACTTAAGGGCTGCTCAGTTGGATATTTGTTTATTACATCGACTAATTTTAATAATGATTTTCTGCGTCGCATCAAAAAAAGATAAACAAAGATGTCGTCAAATTTTTTAAAGTGATGAAATATGGTTCCTAAAGCATAGCCAGAGCGATCTGATAATTCTCGTGTAGTTATTGTCGTTAAATCACGAGATTGAGAAAGCTCTTCCAAGGATTGAACTATGGTCTCAATAGATTTTATAGCTCTCAGTTGTGACGGTATTTTAAATTCAAATTCATCAAAATAGTTCATATTACTTTTAAAAATAAGCTTAATAAAGTCAAATAAAACCGAACAGCTTTACTTGGAATAAACCAAAAATAAGATAATTCTTAATTAAATCAGGTTGTTGTAAGCAGCTAAAGCTTTGAAATTGGCCGAGCAAACATTAGGTTAAAAGCCATTATAATATTACAAAATTGAAAGTATATTTTATTATAAATTTGGTATCGTATTCACACCTATTTCTAAGTAGATATTTAGCCACGGAACGACAACGGTTACATGCCGCTTTAGCGGTACACACTATTCCTTATCAAAGCAAAAAAGAGAGCATTTACAATGTCGATAATAGATTCAATTTTGTCATTATTTACACAAAAGCCATTAAGTATGATTAAAATCAACAAACTATGTGTTGGCGAATCATTAATAGGCGAAGGTAACGAAGTTGCACACATCGATTTAATGGTAGGGCCACGCGGCTCAGCTGCTGAAAAAGCATTTGCAAACTGCCTGACTAACAATAAAAATGGCTTTTCTAGCTTATTAGCTGTTATTGCCCCTAATTTGATGGTTAAACCTGCAACTGTTATGTTTAACAAAGTAACCATTAAAGGTTCAAAACAAGCTATTCAAATGTTTGGTCCAGCGCAACGTGGTGTCGCCATGGCAGTTGCTGATTGCGTAGAAGACGGCACAATACCAGCCAATGAAGCGGATGATTTATTTATATCAGTAGGTGTATTTATTCACTGGGCAGCGGAAGACGATGCAAAAATTCAACAATACAACTACGAAGCGACTAAAGAAGCTTTGAAACGAGCTATTTCTGGCTCACCAACTGCTACTGAAGTTATTAGTGCTAAATCAACTTCTGTACATCCTTTTGCTGCTATATCTTAAGTAGCAAATTTCTCTTAGAAATAACAAACTTATTTCTAAATCCTATATATCAACCTTAAAAAACTACCATGAAAAAACTAAGCAGTTTAATTTTAATTTCATTCTTTGCTACAGGATGCGCCACAGCACCTAATTCAATTCCTGACCTTGCTTTGGCTAATGACTGTGCAACCTCTTTTGCCACTTTATCTAGTGCTTTATCTAAATCAGTTTTTAGTAAAGATGGATCTAGCCATGGTAAAGGTGCTGCCACTAATGGTGGATTAGATTTCGATATGTGGGCAACGGTTGTAACCCGTGATGGCAGAGTTTGCGAAGTCACTAAAACAGGTAATCAAATTAATGACCAATGGTTAGGTAGTCGTGTTATTTCTGCACAAAAAGCAAATACAGCCATTGCTTTTAGTACTCCAAAATTTGCACTTTCAACAGCTAATTTGTATACAGTGGTTCAACCAGGAAAAAGTTTATTTGGCTTGCAAGAAAGTAATCCTGTTGATACAGCAGCCGCTTATGGTGGTGAACATGGGTTATTTGGCACAGAAACTGATCCTATGAATGGAAAAAGAGTTGGTGGTGTTAATGTTTTTGGAGGTGGATTACCTTTATACAACAAAGCAGGTGAGCTAGTTGGTGCACTTGGCGTAAGTGGTGATACATCATGTGCAGATCATAATGTTGCATGGCGTGTCCGAGCTGCATTAGGTCTTGATCATGTCCCTGCTGGAGTAAACACTAACAAAAATGATGGCATCATTTATGATGCATCAAATACATTTGCCCATCCATCGTGCTTAGCTACAGAGCATAACGTTGCTGTAACAATTGGAGCTGGCACACCAGCACCAGTAAAATAAATCTAACAACATCTAATATTGGGTATTGGGAGGGGGGCATAATAATGCTCCCCTCCCAAGCTAAAAAGACCACTTTCATAAAGTGGTCTTCACATACATACAATAATGATGATGAAAATGTATGATTAGGTTACTTGAATGTAACATTAATTTTATTCTTGAGAATTTATTATGATAGAAAATAAATACATAGCAGAAGGAATAGGAACCTTTGCCTTGGTTTTTACCGGTTGTGGCTCGGCTATTGTGAATGATACTTTTGGTGGCGCATTGGGTCTTGTGGGAGTTAGCCTTGTTTTCGGACTCATCGTAATGGCAATGATTTATTCAATCGGCAACATCTCTGGTGCTCATATTAATCCCGCAGTGACGCTTGGTCTTTTATTTGCAGGAAAGCTGGAACAAAAATTTGTTATCCCCTATATCAGTAGCCAAGTAGTCGGTGCGATAACTGCCGCTATCTTATTGCATATTATATTTCCAAATCATCCTACACTAGGCTCAACGATGCCTTCTGGTTCTAATGTCCAAGGTTTTTTCATGGAAGTAATACTTACTTTTATACTGATGTTTGTGATTCTAAATGTAGTTTCTGGCCCTAAAGAAAATGGCATATTAGCTGGATTAATCATTGGTGGAACCGTAACACTCGATATTTTATTGGGCGGACCGGTAACTGGAGCTTCTATGAACCCTGCTCGCTCGCTAGGTCCTGCACTTATTTCCGGAAACTTTACTTCACTTTGGATATACTTCATTGCTCCTGTTTTAGGGGCATTTATTGCTTGTAAAGCTCACAGTTTAATTCGTGAACGTAAACAATAGAGCATATTAGATGCTAAAAGATATTGTCTAAAGTATCGCGCGAGTTGTCTACGGTTGATGTGCCTGTACGGATACTCCCATTGCAATATAGTGTAGATCAGGAGTTTAAAGCTAAGAACTTGAATCCTGAGGATTGGCCGACATGACCGTTGCAGCGGTCTTTACAGTATTTTTAGAAGAGGTTATTAAGTTAACGCTTCATAATAAAAATCTCCCGATTTAATGATCGGTAGCGAATAAAAAATCGATATTAGTTCGAATTTTTCAATTTGCTCCTTTAGGAATATTTAACATGGCAAAAATCAATACAGTATACATAAGCGAATCTTTAGTTGGCGAAGGCAACGAAATTGCACACATCGATTTAATGGTAGGGCCACGTGATTCAGCTGCTGAATCTGCATTTGCAAACGCATTAACTAACAACAAAGATGGTTTTCTACTTTGTTAGCTGTTGTTGCTCCTAACCTAATGGTTAAGCCTGCTACTATCTTATTCAACAAAGTAACAATCAAAGGTTCTAAGCAAGCTGTTCAAATGTTTGGTCAAACTCAACACGCTGTTGAATTTAATACTAAAATACTATTAATTGCAAAGTCGCACTAACTTACCTTATTTTACATGAAAAAAATATTTTCAATATACAGGCTATCACCATCACTTCAATTGGCCTGTATTTTTTTTAGCGTAGTATTACTTATGATTAGCTATGAGTTTTTGAAAGAAATCTACTTTCAAGGCCACTTGTCTCCATGGGAATCTCATACAATTACAATCATAGTCACAGCCATATTTTCCACATTAGCAGCATTTTTAACGATTAGATTAGCTAATGGATTAGTAAAAGAATCACAAAAAGCACATTTAAAGCTCACAAGCATTAATAAAAATATATTTGATGCCCTTATTTTAATAAATGAACGCGGTATCATTAAAACCATCAATCCAGCTACTGAAAAGATGTTTGGCTATAGCGGCAATGAACTGGTTGGCACTAATATTAAAATATTAATGCCTGAGCCTTTTGCTAGTGAACACGATAGTTATCTACAAAATTTTTTGACGACCGGCATTCCAAAAATTATCGGCAAGACTAGGCGAGAAGCGCTAGGTAAACGGGCTAACGGTGATATTTTCCCAATGGACTTGGTGGTTAGTAAAATGTTTAGTAATGGACATCTTGAGTTTATTGGAGTCATCCGTGATATGACCGACTATAAACGCGCCGAAAATGAAATGGAAAGACTCAGACAGACTGAACTGCAAAGACTAAACGACCTGCAACAAGAGCTTGAAATAGCGGCTCAAGTGCAGAAAAGCATGCTCCCCACAAACTTTCCCCTTTATCCACATTGTAAAGAATTTGATGTTTTTGCTTCTATGATTCCAGCTAAACAGGTAGGCGGTGATTTTTATGACATATTTCTTATAGATGAAAACACATTGTTTGTGGCTATCGGTGATGTATCAGGAAAGGGCGCCTCAGCAGCACTGCATATGGCACAATGTATGGGACATTTGCGCATGCTCTCACTACATGAGTCACAACCGCATAAAATATTACGCAAATTAAATAACATTCTTTGCCAGCATAATAACTATGAAATGTTCATAACGCTATGCTGTGGCACTCTTGATCTTCAAACAGGTGAGTTCATTTATGCCAATGCCGGACATAATCCACCGCTCACCAATGCGATTAATGGATTCTTTGAATTTATGCCAGTGCCTAGATCTTTAGTCCTTGGCTATATGAAAAACATAAAATACAAATCTTTATCATTACAATTAAAATCGGATGATAGTATTTTTCTGTATACCGATGGCGTTACCGAAGCCGAAAACCAACAAAAGGATTTATTTTCTGATGAAAGGTTATTAACTGTTTTAGCCGCTTCAGAGAAACTTTCTGCCAAGAAAATCATAAATCTAGTTAGTACTGAAATAAATCGATTTTCCGCAGAAACTGAACAGTCGGATGACATCACTATGTTGTCTTTGCAATATTTTGGCAGAGAACCTTTGATAGTTAATGGGTAGTCATAATCTTGTCATTTTTAACCACTAAAATGACTAATAGGATAATTTTAGGCCGTGTAAAAAATGAAACTTATCAATTGCTTTGACCTACAAATTCATAACGACATTATAGCGCTTAGATCAATGAGTGAATGGCTGAGCAAGGCATGTGAAAACCTAGCACTACCCGACGAACTCACTAGAGATTTAGATGTCTGTGCTAATGAGGCTGTTGCCAATATCATGCTTTATGCCTATGAAGATCTTGACAGTCATCAAATCAATCTACGACTTGAATTTAAAGACCAATCATTAATCCTTACTATTCAGGATGACGGCATCGCCTTCGATCCTTTTAATTCTAAAGTCATTTCATCACAAGCCTACGACAAAATTGGCGAGATAACAATCGGCGGACTTGGAATTAAACTAATTCGTAGCTTAGCGAATGAATGCAGCTATTATCGATCTCATAGCAAAAATATTATTAGCCTAAAGTTTTATTTATGCTAGACACCTACCACTTTGTTTCTCAGCAAACCCTTCACTTTTTTTAAAATAGCTTTAATTACTGAACTAGACTAGGACTAATCATGGAAATAAATTGCGAACAATTAGATGGAAATATCTACAAGATTAATTTAAAAGGGCGGATGGATATCCAAGGAAATGCAGACATAGATCTTAAATTTTCTGGAATGACGGCCTCACCACACCTTTTTTTTATCATCGACCTATCCGAGGTAAATTTTATTGCATCAATAGGTATACGAACTCTCCTTGTTAATACTAAGGCAATTCATAATCGTGGCGGTAAAATAGCTATACTCAATCCTGATGACCAAGTAAAAAAAATCTTATTAATGGCTGGCATTGATATGATAATACCCATAGTTGACACTTTAGATTTAGCACTTGCGGCAATACAGTAAGTAAATAAGGATTATCACCCTTTCATTTATAATTATACCCATGCCTAGGGTTCGACTCCACTCTTAGCACCATAAACACTAAAGGCTAGTGCTTTTTTATAGCTGACGGTTTTGTTTTAAGGTCTTATTCCTGCCCTTCTCTATCTTGTCCTTCGTTATTTTTAGCAATCCATTGAAATAGTCAAACTTTATGAGTCCCCCAGCAGAGCTGAGGGACTTTTCTGCTGAATCAAAATGACTAGAAATTGCCTCTCGGACATTTGCCTGCAATTCAGCAATCGTGTCGTCCTCGGTATAAATAGAGTGGCTTATTGTTCTAGCAGTAAACAGCAGCTATTAGTCAATACAGCGAATTTTTGAATAGCGTAACCAATGGGCAGTATCATATCAAGTAAAAGCACTTAAAATATATCAAAGTGGCGGCTGCCTATCTCCTGTGACCTTAACTTGCACACGATCACCCACGGTTAGTAGCCCAAACTGATCATGCAAAGCGTTTTGACCAAAATAAACTTTATTTTGCCACTTTCTAGTACGGTTAAGGGTACGCAAAGGCTCTTTACTTATTTCAGCGGTTTCAGGATTTATCACGGTAATAGAGCAACGTGAACAAGGCTTGGGCAATCTAAAATCAATCGCACCTATGCGGATCTCACGCCAACTATCTTCTGCGTAACTCTCACAACCAGAAACGACTAAATTAGGTCTAAAGCGCGTCATAGGTAAATCTAAAGCCATGTGGCTATTTAAAGACACTAAGGAATTTTCTGAGATCAACAAAAAAGGAAAGCCATCAGAAAAAGCCACCGTATCGGTAGGCTTTCCATAATAAGTATCGACTGGCCGTATTAAAGATTCAGGTTGATACACCAAACGACAATCACGCTTTAAAAAATCACTGAGCCATTGATCAGCTTCTGCTGATACGCTAGTAGCTGCACATTGATCCGCCCAAATCTGGCTGTCAATAATTTCGCTCCCTACTGGCGCTAAAGCCAATAATAAATCATCCTTACCATCTGCAGATAATATTAAATGCGTATTAGTTAAGGCCGTTTTTATTAAGGCCATTTGTGGCAATTGTCGTTGGCTTAAAAACTGTTGCTCAGCATCGATCAACATCCATTGCCTATCATAGAGTAGCCCTGTCCGTATAACAGGCCAGCTATTAACATTAATACCAGCCAAGGATTTTACAGGATAAAGCGTGATGGCACTTAAGGTGATATCAGTCATTTTGAAGCAACCTTTAATCTGTGTTGAGCCGATTTAACAGCTATTGTCAGCCATTATTATCAACATTGCCTAGACAGGCAATCATCGAAGATGCAAAAACTAAATAAATGTTTATAAATCCGTTAAAATGGCGTTCTGTGATTTATAGTCGGTAAAATATATAAGCCCCCTATGAACACGCGTTAAAAACAAACTAGCCGTCATCCCAGCATGGACTGCAGGGATCCAGAACACTCGGACGTATGTATCGAATGTAGATAATGTTTATCATAAAATTCGTTTATTGATGCTTCTTGTTACCATCCATGGCAACTGGTTTCCGGCAGTCCATGCCGGAATGATGGCACTACGACTTAGCATGATACTCGGCTAAATTCTTTGATGATGCTATCCATTAACAATCTCTATGCTAAGAACATGATGCCCTCACCTAATCGAATACTTATTAGCCTTTTATACTTGTTACTGATGAGTATCATGCATCCATCTTATGCAAAAGCGAAACTCAACATTAATATTGCTTATTTAACACAAGAGCAAAAAATCCCACCGCAACTATCTAACTTAGATCCCTTTGTTATAGATAAAGGTTTAAAAGGCGCAGAACTCGGCATAGCTGATAACAATACCACTGGTGAATTTACCGGACAGCAGTTTAATTTAGTTAAATTTATCGTACCCATAGATGGTAATGTTGTTGATACCTTTAACAAAGAACTGGCTAATAAATTTCAATATGTCATCGTAAATGTCAATGCAGAACGACTTAATAGCTTAGCCGATTTACCGGGGGCAAAAAACATGCTGTTCTTCGATGTCGCTACCCTAGATGATGCTTTGCGCAACGAGCAATGTCGTAGCAATGTCTTACACCTATTGCCTAACCGTACCATGCGTGCTGATGCCTTAGCCCAATACATGCTAAAAAAACGCTGGAACAAATGGTTTCTAGTGATAGGCAACAGCCCAGAAGATCAGTTATATGCCGATGCGCTAAAACGTTCAGCTAAACGCTTCGGTATGAAAATAGTCACCGAAAAAACTTGGGAGCATACCTATGATGCCCGTAAAACCACGCAATCTGATATTGCCGTGTTTACGCAAGTGGATGACTATGATGTATTAGTGGTTGCCGATGAACACAGTGAATTTGGTGAGTATCTGGACTATCGCACTTGGCTAGCTAGACCTGTCATAGGCACGCAAGGTTTGATTGCAAGTGCTTGGCATAAAACCCATGAACAATGGGGCGCCATACAAATACAAAATCGCTTTAAAGATAAAGCCGGTCGTTGGATGGAAGAGCAAGATTATGGCTCTTATTTAGCAACGCGCGCCTTAGGAGAAGCGGTCACTCGCAGCTTATCTAGCGAATTGAAGTCCATCAAAGCTTATTTACTAAGCCCTGCTTTTGCCTTAAATGGTTATACCGGCGCACCGCTGTCTTTTAGGTTGTGGGACGGCCAATTAAGAATGCCAGTTTTACTGGCAGCACCTAGATCATTAGTCGCCGTAGCACCCATCGAGGGTTTTTTACATCCTAAAACCGAACTCGATACCTTAGGTTACGATCAAGCTGAATCACACTGTCAATGGACACCACAATGATTAAAAAAACCTGTTTAAGCATAACAATAGGGTTACTTTGCCTAGGCAAGGCTAGCGCTGAAAGCGTCTTTGTTACTTTAGAAAATGATAATGCTTTAGCCGTAGTCGATCCTATTGCTGGAAAATTAATTAAAAAGATCCCCATAGGACAAAGACCCAGAGGCATAGCTATCAGCCCTGACTTTAAGTACTTATATATTGCAACGAGTGATGACAACACCATTAAAATCATCGACGCAGTCACTTTTAAAGAACTCGGTCACTTACCGTCTGGCAAAGATCCTGAAACTTTTGCCTTAAATGCTGCTGGAAATCGTATCTATGTTTCAAATGAAGATGACAGCTTAGTCACGGTTATTGATGTGGCTAAGAAAAAAGCCATCAAACAAATCAAGGTCGGCGTAGAACCGGAAGGCATCACCGTGAGCCCTGATAATCGTTGGTTAGTGAGCGCCTCTGAAACCACCAATATGGTGCATTGGATAGATACCAAAACTAATACCATAATTGAAAACACCTTGGTTGATCCGCGTCCAAGAGCGGTAAGCTTTACCGCAGACAGCCAACAACTATGGGTCAGTTCTGAAATGGCCGGCAGTGTTATGGTTTTAGATGCCAACAACCAAAAACTGCTTAAAACCATTAAATTTGAAATTTCAGGCATTACCGCTGATAAGATTCAACCGGTCGGCGTGATCATTGATAAACAACGACAGCGCGCTTATGTCGCTTTAGGCCCTGCTAATCGAGTCGCGGTGATTAATGCCCAAACCTTTGAAGTCGAAAAAATCTTACTGGTAGGTCAACGAGTGTGGAATCTAGCTTTCTCTCCTGATCAAAAACGTCTTTACACCACTAATGGCACTAGCAATGATATCTCTATTATCGATATAGATAGCCAAACCGTGACTAAATCCATAGGCGTAGGCACTTATCCTTGGGGCGTAGCGGTAAAACCATGAATACAAAAACTCCTAGCGCTTTATGTATCGAACAATTAAGTTACGCTTATAGCGGCAAAAAAGCCTTAGATCAAGTTAGCTTTACCATACAACCTGGCGAATGCACTTTATTACTGGGGCCTAATGGTGCCGGAAAAAGCACCTTATTTTCCTTAATAACTCGTCTATATGATAGTCGCGATGGGCAAATAAGCTTATGTGGCTATGATATCAAACGTCAAACACAATTAGCCTTAGCTAAATTAGGTGTAGTCTTCCAGCAAAGTACACTGGATATGGATTTAACGGTGATGCAGAATTTACTGTATCACACCGCTTTACATGGCATAGCCCGCAAAGTAGCGCTACCACGCATACAACAAGAATTAGAGCGCTTAAACATGTTTGACAGGCGCTTTGAAAAAATACGCCAGCTAAATGGTGGGCATCGACGTCGTGTAGAAATTGCCAGAGCCTTATTACATAAACCGGCCTTATTATTATTAGACGAGCCTACTGTCGGTTTAGATGTTCCCAGTCGTTTAGCCATTGTTGACTATGTGCATCAATTAGCCGTGGAAGAAAATTTAGCGGTGTTATGGGCAAGTCATTTAATCGATGAGATCTATCCTGACGATCATTTAGTGGTGTTACACAAAGGCAGTGTTAAAGCCAACGGCTCGGTTTCTGAAGTTTTAGCCACCACTAAATGCGCCTCAATAAAAGAGGCTTTTTATAATTTAACGCAAGGAGAAACGTCATGAATTTCCTACATTACTGGCGCGCCATGTCGGGCATTATCGGTAGAGAACTCTGGCGCTTTATCACTCAACGCGAACGCTTTATTTCAGCACTGGTTAGGCCGTTAATTTGGTTATTCGTCTTTGCTGCCGGTTTTAGAGCCGCCTTAGGTCTTGCGATTACGCCACCCTATGAAACGTATATATTGTACGAAGTGTATATCACACCGGGATTGATCGGCATGATTCAGTTATTTAACGGCATGCAAAGTTCCTTATCGATGGTCTATGACAGAGAAATGGGCAGCATGCGCATCTTAATGGTCTGTCCCCTGCCCCGCTGGTTTTTATTACTCAGTAAATTGTTGGCAGGTACCTTTGTATCGATCTTACAAGTGTATGTGTTTTTAGCAATCGCTTGGTTTTATGATATACATGCGCCATGGCAAGGTTATCTATGGATTATGCCTACCTTAATGTTATCAGGCTTAATGTTAGGCGCACTAGGTTTGTTAATGTCGTCCTTTATAAAGCAACTAGAGAATTTTGCTGGCGTGATGAATTTTGTTATTTTCCCTATGTTCTTTATGTCCACAGCGCTCTACCCCTTATGGAAAATGAAGGAGTCCAGTGCTCTATTAGCCAATCTAGCTGAATACAATCCCTTCTCTCAAGCCGTGGAATTAATCCGTTTTGCCTTATATGGTCAATTTGATCAACAGGCTTTTTTCTATACACTAGGTGCGTTCATGGTATTTATGGCAGCCGCTATTGTTGGCTATAACCCGTCAAAAGGCATGATGAGTAAGAAAGGCGGAGCTTAAGGTGATTTAAAGCACGATCATTGCATTTCAAATTTACCCCCCTACAAAAATAGGCTATTGTTAAATCATGTTATTGGATTTTTCTTCTTACCAACTCTTATCCATTGCCTTAATATTTATTTGGACTGGTTTTGTTCGCACAGGGCTTGGTTTTGGAGGTGCGGCCTTAGGATTACCATTGATGTTATTTGTACAGAATAACCCCTTGTTGTGGTTACCTATCATCAGTGTGCATTTATTGTTTTTTTCAGGATTAACACTGGTTAACCGTCTGCATAATGTGGACTGGCATTATCTACGGAGCTCTTCTTTTTATATTTTTCCACCTGCCATCATCGGTGTATTTGGCTTATTAAATCTACCGACCTTATGGCTGAATAGTTTTATTTATTCGGTTACCTTATTTTATGGTCTCACTTGGCTATTCAATCGAGGTATTGAAAGTCGTCATGTTTGGGCAGATAGAGGCTTACTTATTTTGGGGGGCTATATTGCCGGCATCTCCTTAAGCGGTGCACCACTTATGGTTGCGGTTTATATGAGGAATGTTAGTCGCTACCAATTACGCGATACTCTATTTGTATTATGGTTCATCCTAGTCAGCATCAAAATGACGACATTCATGGCCTTATCAGTTGATTTGCACTTTGAAGCAGCACTAACCCTTTTACCGATTGCAGCGATAGGGCATGTACTAGGTTTGAAAGCACATAACGCCATTATGCGTAATGATTTACTGTTTAAACGCTATATTGGTGGAGGCTTAGTGGTTGTTAGCGTGTTGGGTTTAGTGTATTTATATAGTAAGCAGCCACTAGTATCTTTATAAGCTACCAACTTAAAGCGGGACAGCTTCAGCGCAGACGAAAGGCTCAGGGCGAAAGACTAAGCCTAGGAGGCTAGCAACTTAAGGCGTGACAGGTACTAG